>JAJYMR010000037.1 GCA_021786815.1 Deltaproteobacteria bacterium | reverse complement strand
AGGCGAGGGCGAGGCGCGCGAGGAACCTGAGGAAGCCGCCGAAGCCCCGGCCGAAACCGTCGGCGAATCCTCCGACCCGGTCCGTCTCTACCTCAAGGAGATGGGCAACTTCCAGCTCCTTTCGCGGGAGCAGGAAGTCGAGATTGCCAAGCGAATCGAGGCTGGCGAAAACGAGGTCGAGGAGGAGGTGCTGGGCTCGCCGATTATGCTCGAACGTATCTTGCCGCTTGCCGAAGCGGTTCTGAGCGGCGAGGCGGACCTGCGCGAAATATACGAGGAGAGTGAGGAAGCCTCGCCCGAGACCGAGGAGGAAGCCGGCCCGGAGGCCAACGAAAAACAACTCAAGAAGCTCCAGGCCTCACACAAGAAACTCAAGGAACTGGGCACCAAAGTCCAGAAGTTCGAGGATGAACTGTTTCACGGCAAGCCCGGCCCGCGGCGCAGGCCCCGACTCGAAAAAGAGTACGAGCGATACAAGGAGCGGCTGATAAAGGAGCTGCGTTCGATGCAGCTGTCGCGCCGGCTCCTGGAGTCGATTATCGCCGAGATGCGCCGGATGCTGTTCGACTATCGCAGCGCCCAGCGCCATGTTGAGCGCTACGAGCAGGAGACCGGCCGTTCCAAGTCGCAGCTTCTCAAGGAAGCTGGCGACGCCGAAGACCGCCGTCACGTCCTCAAGGTCGGCGACACCCGCGAAAACCTGCTCGACATCGCCCACAACATCCGCGAAGCGCAGAAGACCATGAAGACGATCGAGAAGCGGGTGAAGGCCACGGGCGAGGAGTTCGCTGGCTCGCTCGAGACGATCGCCGCCGGGCAGGACAAGAGCCGGCGGGCCAAGAAGGAACTTACCGAGGCCAATCTGCGCCTGGTCGTGAGCCTTGCCAAGCGTTACACCAACCGCGGACTCGGTTTCCTGGACCTGATCCAGGAGGGCAATATCGGCCTGATGCGCGCGGTGGACAAGTTCGAGTACCAGCGCGGATACAAGTTCTCCACCTATGCGACCTGGTGGATAAGGCAGTCGATGTCGCGCGCGATCGCCGACCAGGGCCGCACCATCCGAATCCCGGTCCACATGGTCGAGACGATAAACAAGCTCCTGCGCGTGACGCGGCTTCTGGTTCAGCGCTTGGGCCGCGAGCCGAGCCCCGACGAAATTGCCGAGCAGATGGAGATGCCGCTCGACAAGGTCCAGAAGGTGCTCAAAATCGTCAAGGAGCCGATCTCGCTGGAGACCCCGATCGGTGACGAAGAGGAAAGCTCGCTCGGCGACTTCGTCGAGGACGAGCTTGCGCCTTCGCCGGTCGAGTCGGCGATCCAGTCCAACCTCGGCGAGCAGACTCGCAAGGTGCTTGCGACGCTGACGCCGCGCGAGGAGCAGATCCTCAGGATGCGGTTCGGTATCGGCCAGAAGACCGATTACACGCTTGAAGAGGTAGGCAAGCAGTTCGCCGTCACCCGCGAGCGTATCCGCCAGATCGAGGCCAAGGCGTTGCGCAAGCTGCGCCAGACCGGCCGGTCGCGCAACCTGGAGGGTTTTCAGGAGCGCGAGTAAAAGGCCCCTTTTTTCCTGAAACCGACGGCCCGGAGCGTTATGCCCGGGCCGTTTCTTTTTGCCCGCCGATCACGCCGGCGGCGCGAAGCCGCGCGATTTCCTTTGGATCGATCCCGTATTCCCCGAGCACTTCGTCGGTATGCTCACCCAAAAGCGGTGGGCGCGAGATCCTTCCCGGCGTTTCCGCAAGCTTCGCCGCAAGCCCGGTCGTCAGGTAGGTGCCAAGGACAGGATGCGCCATCCGAAGCAGCATCTCGCGCGCGGCGATCTGCGGATGCTGAAACATTTCCTCGACTGTCAGGATCGGACCGGACGGGATGCCTTCGTGGTTGAGAAGCTCGATCCAGTAGGCGGCCGGATGGCTGGCAAGCGCGCGGTCTATCTCGGCGCTGAGTGCGGCCCGGTTTCTGACGCGCAGGGTGACCGTCGTGAAGCGCTCGTCGTCGGCCAGTCCGGGCGTCCCGATTACCCGCGTGAACTTGCGCCACATCGCCTCGTTTCCAACCGCGATGTTGAACGGGCGGTCCGAGGCGTGAAAGACGCCGTGCGGGGCCGAGAGCGGATGATGGTTGCCCTGTGGGCGGGGGGATTTGCCGGTTTCGAAGTAGATGCCCGCCGACCAGCTCAGGATGCCGACGATCGATTCAAGCAGCGAAGTTTCGACGCGCTGACCCTTGCCGGTGCGATGGCGCGCCTGGAGGGCGAGCAGGATGCCTTGAGCGGCGAATATTCCCGCAAGAAGATCGCAGATGGCGATTCCAACGCGCGTAGGCCCGCTTTCCTCAGTGCCCGTGACGCTCATCAGGCCAGACATCCCCTGCGCAATCTGGTCGAAGCCGGGATGGTCCCTGAGTGGTCCGCTCGAACCGAAGCCGGAGATGTTACAGGTGATTATGCGCGGGTTTCGGACGGCGAGCGCCTCATGCCCGAGGCCCATCGCCTCCATCACGCCGGGCCTGAAGTTGTCCACGATGACGTCGCAGGCGTCGGCCATCCTGAGCAGGAGTTCGCGCCCGTCCGGCTTTTTGATGTCCAACTGCAGGCTTTTCTTGGAGCGGTTGGCGCTCAGGAAGAAATAGCTGTCGCGCCCGGAATATTTGCCCATCTCCGAGCGTCCGCCCTCGACCGGCTCGATTTTGACCACTTCGGCGCCATAATCGCCGAGAATCTGGGTGCAAAACGGACCGGCGAGATAGCGCGTAAGGTCGAGCACCTTTATTCCTGAAAGCGGCGCATCCCCGGCCATCGAAAATCCCTCCCGTCTGCTCGATTTGTCTGCGCCCGCGCCTCGGGAAGCGATTTGGCAAGGCGCATGCATAAGCCTGTAACACGTTGAGGGAACGGGCGTCTAAGAGTTCAGGAGGACAAGCTTACTGGCGACCGGCATATGGCCGCTTCTATAATGGAATTCTCCCGATGAAATTTTTCTCCCGGAAAATTGCACGATGGGGGCTGCCGATCGTGGTGATTGCGGCCGGGTTGGCCGCCTACCTGGCGTTGCGCGACGGCACGGAAGCGCCGCGGCCGGTCACCGCTCCGGTCGCGCGCGGCTCGATCATCCGGTCGGTGAGCGCCACCGGGACCGTCAATCCGGTCATAACGGTGCAGGTCGGCAGCTACGTTTCGGGACCGATCCAGGCGATTTACGCCGACTTCAATTCCCCGGTGAAACAGGGCCAGTTGATCGCGAAAATCGACCCGCGTCCGTTCGAGGTCAAGGTTGCACAGTCACGTGCCGCGCTCGCCAATGCGCGCGCGCAATTCGAGAAGGACAAGGCCGACCTCGCATACAAGAAGCTCACCTACGAACGCGACCAGAAGCTGCTGCAAAGCCATGTGATCTCGCAAGACCAGCTCGACAGCGCCTTAAGCGCCTACCAGCAGGCCGAAGCGCAGGTCGAACTCGACCGCGCCAACATCATGCAGCAGCAGGCGAATCTCAAGGAGGCTGAAGTCAACCTCGGCTACACGAATATCGTTTCGCCGGTGGACGGCACGGTGGTTTCGCGCAACGTCGACGTGGGGCAGACGGTCGCGGCGAGTTTCCAGACGCCCACGCTGTTCCTCATCGCGAGAGACCTGACCAAGATGCAGGTCGATACCAACGTCAGCGAATCCGATATTGGCAACGTCCACTCCGGCGAGCAGGCGCAATTCACCGTCGATGCGTTTCCGGATCGAAAATTCGAGGGGGTGGTCGGCCAGGTGCGCCAGGCGCCGATTACCGTGCAGAACGTGGTCACCTATGACGTGGTCGTGAACGTTCCCAATCCGGAATTTTTGCTCAAGCCGGGGATGACGGCCGACGTGACGATTATCACGGCGCGGCGCGACAACGTGCTTCGCATTCCCGAGCAGGCGCTTCGCTTCTCGCCGAGCGGCCTCGCCGCCTCAACCCCAGCGCCGGCCGTCAGCGACAACCTTTCCCATCAGGCACGCGTATGGGTGGCGAGTGACGGCGGGATGAAGCCCGTAACA
Source organism: Deltaproteobacteria bacterium (assembly GCA_021786815.1). Taxonomy (GTDB): domain Bacteria; phylum Desulfobacterota; class Binatia; order Binatales; family Binataceae; genus DTIX01. Next base: position 4,939 of record JAJYMR010000037.1, on the reverse strand, counting down.
ATTCTCACCGGACTGAGCGACGGGACCCAGGTCGAGGTGCTGAGCGGGCCGCTTCGCGCGGGCGACCAGGTGGTGATCGACGAAATGAGACCCGAACAGGCACAGATCCAGGCTTCCCATCCGCTGCGCTTCCCGCACTAGGCGGTACATGAGCAGAGTTATCGAAATCGTCGATCTGACCAAGATCTACAGGCTTGGAGAGATTGAGGTCAGGGCGCTCGCCGGGGTCAATCTCACGATTGAACGGGGCGAGTTCGTGGCGATTATGGGCGCCTCGGGTTCCGGCAAGTCGACCCTGATGAATATCCTGGGATGCCTCGACCGTCCGACCAGCGGCCGTTACGTGCTCGAAGGGGTAGACGTTGCCTCGCTCGACGAACCGGCGCTGGCGGACGTGCGCAGCCGCCGTATCGGGTTCGTTTTCCAGAGCTTCAACCTGCTCGCGCGCGCCAGTGCGCTCGAAAACGTCGAGCTACCGCTCTTTTACTCAGGATGGACGACGGAAGGGGAGGAGCGCGCCAAGCACCTTATCGAGGCGCTCGGGCTTAGTGGACGCGAGCAGAACGCGCCGAGCCAACTCTCGGGCGGACAGCAGCAGCGCGTGGCGATCGCGCGGGCGCTCATGAACGAGCCGGCGATCCTGCTTGCGGACGAGCCGACCGGGAACCTGGATTCCCGCAATTCGACCGAGATCATGGAGATCATCCGGCGCCTGAACCGCGAACACGGGCTGACCGTGATCGTCGTGACTCACGACGCCGAAGTTTCCGAATATGCCGACCGGGTGGTGACGTTTCGCGACGGCGAAGTTATTTCCGATACGCGCCGGGGTGCCGTCGCGCCGGCGGGTCCCATAGCGGAGAAGCCTCTGGCCGCGGCTGCGCCAGGGCGAGCGGAAAAGGCGATGACGTTCGGCTCGATGGCGCTTAGCGCGGCGGCGCGGGCACTTAGGCGCAACAAGACGCGGGCCGCGCTCACGATGTTGGGCATTTTCATCGGTGTCGCCGCTGTTATCGCGATGGTCGCGGTGGGAAACGGCGCGCGGGCTTCGGTTCAGGCGCAGATTCAGAGTCTCGGCACCAATCTGCTGGTGGTGCTTCCCGGCGCGACGACGTCGGCCGGCGTACGGGCGGGACTCGGCAGTGCTTCCACCCTTAGCGTGAGCGACGCGCAGGCAATCAAGAAGGAAGCGCGTGGGGTCGCCTATGTGAGCTACGCCGATCGCCAGATCGCGCAGGTCGTAAGCGGCAACCGCAACTGGAGCACGGGGATCAACGGCGTGACCCCGAGCTATCTACCGATTCGCGACTGGCCGGTCGCGGCAGGCCGCGCCTTCACATGGCAGGAAAGCCGACGCGCGGCTCCGGTATGCCTGCTCGGCCAGACCGTGGTGCGAAACCTATTCGGGGAGAAGGATAATCCGATCGGTGCAACTGTTCGCGTGAGGAACTTCCCGCTTCGCGTAATCGGCGTGCTCGCGCCCAAGGGCCAGTCCTCATTTGGTCAGGACCAGGACGACGTCGTGCTCATCCCGTTCAACACCGCCGAACGAAAGGTGCTGGGCACCTCGCAGGTCAGTGCGACCGTTCCGTCAACCGTGACCGGCTCGACCAATCCGGTGCTGAATCCGTATATCGGCGTGCCGATCTGGACGGCTAACAATCCCGCCTACCAGACGAGCGCCGGGATCATCAATCCGTTCGGGAATCCGCCCAAGATCTCCGGCATCGTGAACATGATTTTCGTCAAGGCGGCGAGCGCCGCGGCGGTACCGGAGGTGCAAAAGGAAATCGAGCAGATTTTGCATCGGCGCCATCACATTCAGCCCGGGCAGGACGACGATTTCACCGTGCGAAGCCTGGCCGAAATCGCACAGGCCTCCGAGAGCGCAAGCCGCGTGATGACGCTTCTGCTGGCCGCGGTCGCCTCGATCTCGCTGATCGTGGGCGGAATCGGGATCATGAATATCATGCTGGTTTCGGTGACCGAGCGCACCCGCGAAATCGGGATCCGGATGGCGGTCGGGGCGCGCCGAACCCATATTCTGCTCCAATTCCTGGTCGAGGCGATGCTGCTTAGCGTGTTGGGCGGACTCGCGGGCGCGGCGCTTGGAATATTTTGCTCGAAACTTCTTTCGGTAATCGCGGGATGGCCGACGCTGCTCTCGCCCGAGGCGATTTTCGGCGGGTTCCTGTTCGCGGCGGCGGTGGGGGTGTTTTTCGGTTTCTATCCCGCGCACAAGGCCTCGATGCTGAATCCTATCGAGGCGCTCCGCTACGAATAGCTCGGGGACGATGCGCGCCCAAGCGCGAGTGCTGATACAGAAATATGCCTGCGGTGGATAAGGATTTCTGCACGGTGCGCGCGATGGTGGCGCGGGCGCCGTAAGCGGCCCACGAGCCAATACTTCAACGCTGGCGAGCGGTGCGTAAATGGCGCGCCGCTCGACCGTTTTTTTCCACAATGCGTGCCGGTATGCGTCGGGATGCTTTTTTTCCTGCTGCGGCGCCCTTGACATCATAAGCCAAACTGGCGCACAAATTGTGTCACGTTAATCCTCGGGGGAGGTTTAATGCCATGCCGCATGGGGTGCGCAAACTGATGGTGGGCGCCGCCGCTTCCTGCCTGCTGGTCCTCGTTTGTGCGGTTGCTGCTCGCGCCCAGGTCAAGCCTGGGGACGTAATCACTCCCAAGAATGCGCAGAAAGTAAAGAACCTGGTGACGCCGGGCAGCTACTACATGGTGAAACACGGCATGTGGCTGCACATTGTCGCGCCCAAGCGCATCGATTGGCCGCCGCCTTACCAGGAGGCGACGGAAAAATATTCTTCGCAGGTGCGACTCAGCGCCGACCATCGAAGCCTGGTCGGTTACGTGGCTGGTCAGCCGTTCCCGCTGCTTGACCAGAATGATCCCAATATCGCGAGCAAGATCATCTGGAACAACGTGTTCCGGCCGATCTCGACCGACGACTACGACCTGCGTTTTTACGACTGCGAGTACCAGTATGTGAACCCAGGCGGCTCGCATCGCGTGATCAACGACATCTGGGTGGGGCATTATGCGGGTTACGACGAAGTCGGCCGAACCGAGGTCGAACCGCTCCCCATCGATCCCGACTACAAAGTAACCAACCGCGTATGGCTGTTCGCCCTGTATCCGGTGCTTGCCCCGGAAGATTCGCGCGGCGTCGGCCTGATCCGTTTTCGCTACGGCGACCCCAAGCGCGGCGATGACGCGTGGACGTGGAACCCGGGCGTGCGGCGCGTGCGGCGGCTCAATGAGGCGATCCTCAGTTCAGCCACCGGAACGCAGACCTTCGACCCCGACCATTACTCAGGCTTCAACCCCAAGGTCGAGTTCTACAATTACCGCTACCTCGGCGAGAAGGACATGCTGCTCTGCGTGCACGCGAGATACTCGCCCGAGCTGACCTGTGCGCACGACGGTGGCGCGACCGCATGCCCCGAGGACTGGGAGATGCGCCACGTCTATATCGTGGAGGCGACGCCGCGACGCAATCTTGGAAAGGCCGGTGGCGCACTCGACAGCAAGAGCGTCGTTTATATCGACTCGGAATGCTGGTTCCCGCCCTGCGTGGACGGCTACGACCGAAGCGGCAAGCTGTGGCGCGCGAACATCTACTTTCTGACCTATCGCGACCGTCCGGTGCCCGACGCACGCGTGGCGATCTATCCGTTCAAACGCGAATTCGTTGTCGGAGCGGCGCGTGTCGATGAGCAGGCCGGGGTTTCCACGATGTGTTACCTGCCGGGACAGCACACCCCCGAGCGCGAATGCTGGTACATCAACATGGGCGCGGTCGACAAGGACTTCTGCACGGTGCGCGCGATGGTTGCCGCGGCTCCATAAGAAAGAACCCAACCTCGCACCATCATTTCGTATGACATCCGCGGGCGGTGCCGCGTTCCGGCGCCGCCTGCGTTTTGTTTTTCGAGCCTGGCCGCGTTCTCCAGCAAAGCGCGTGGATTGTTTTAGCCTGCTCCTTTTGCGCTTGACATCATAAGCCGAGTTGTTGGAGAAAGTGTGGACATTTGGTTCCGGGGGAGGGTTTCACAGCGATGTTGGAACGGGTTCGCAACGCGTTTGTGGGCGCTTTCGCCTTATGCCTCGTGGTTTTCGTTTGCGCGGTCGGCGCCCGGGCCCAGGTCAAGCCCGGGGACGTTATCACCCCGAAGAATGCCGCCAAGGTTAAGAACCTGGTATCCCCAGGCGTCTATTACATGGTGCAGCACGGCATGTGGATGGACATCGTGCCGCACAAGGAAATCGACTGGCCGCCGCCGTACAAGGACGCGACGGAAAAATATTCTTCGCAGGTGCGGCTCAGCGCCGACCATCGAAGCCTGATTGGGTACGTTGCGGGCCAGCCGTTTCCGCTGCTGGATACCAACGACCCGTACGTCGCCTCCAAGATCATCTGGGACAACGTGTTCCGGCCGATCTCGACTGACGACTACGATCTGCGCTTCTTCGATTGCCAGTACCAGCGCGTCAATCCCGGCGGCTCCCAGCGCGTCATCAATGAGATCTGGGTAGGACATTACGCGGGCTACAACCTGGTCGGACGCACCGAGGTCGAGCCGATTCCGATCGACCCCGATTACAAGAAGACCAATCGGGTCTGGCTGTTCGCGCTTTATCCGATTCTTGCTCCCGAGGACTCGCGCGGCGAGGGTCTCATCCGCTACCGATACGGAGACCCTAAGCGCGGAGACGACGCGTGGACATGGAATCCCGGTGTGCGGCGCGTGCGACGGCTCAACGAGGCCATCCTGAGTTCCGCAACCGGAGCACAGTCTTTCGACCCCGACCATTACTCGGGTTTCAATCCCAAGGTCGAGTTTTACAACTACCGCTTCCTGGGCGAGAAGCAGATGCTGTTTTGCGTGCACGCCAAATACTCGCCGGAGGCAAC
>JAJYMR010000261.1 GCA_021786815.1 Deltaproteobacteria bacterium | reverse complement strand
GTTCGTGGTGCAGATGGACTTGCGCAACCCCTTCTCGTTTGCGGACATGGAATCGTGGAACCGGGTGTTCAACCAGTCCGCCGAGGTGCAGAAACACATCTATCGCGAGCCCGAGTTCCGCCGCGCGTTTCGCGACGAGCTGAGCAAGCCGCGCCTGTTTCGCGGAAGATGGCATCGCGTGGAAGTGCTCGAGGTCGCGAATCCCGCTCTGAAGGCGCTCGAACGCAAGACCGTCGCCGAGATCGCCGAAGAGCGCGGCGCCGATCCACTCGACACTTTCCTCGACCTCGCGCTCGAAGACGATCTCAATATCCAATACACGATGGCGCAATTTCACGAGGACGGGATCCGGAAGCTCGTCCTGGATGACCGCACGATGGTTGGGCTTTCGGACGGCGGCGCGCACGTCAACATGCTGTGCGACGCGGGCTATTGCACATATCTGCTCGGCCATTGGGTGCGCGAGCGGCAGGCGCTGACGCTGGAGCGCGCGGTGAAACGGCTCACCTCGGAACCGGCGGACTTCTTCGGGATCAGAGATCGTGGCAGGCTAAGATCGGGCCTTGCGGCGGATATCGCGATCTTCGATCCGCGCACGGTGGGCTCGGCGAAGCGGGCGCGGATGGTCGACGATCTGCCGGGCGGCGGAAGACGGCTCGTGATGCCGGCTGAGGGGATCGAGTACACGATTGTGAACGGAACGGTGCTCTACGAGCACGGGCGCGCGAGCGGCGCGATGCCGGGGCGGGTGCTGCGCTCAGGCCTGAACTGAAAAACGCAACTGCACGCCAGCTTCTTCGTCGGACGCCGTTTACGGGGAGCCGGTTTACGAGGCTCGCGCGGTTCTATAGCCGCGTATCAGCCCTTCAGGAAATCGATTATCAATTTATTTACGACGTCGGGCTTTTCCTGATGGACGAAATGCCCTGCGCCGGCGACCACCTCGGTCCTGAGGCCGCGCGGGAAAAAGCTAGACATCCCTTCAAGCAACTCCGCGCCGATACATCCGTCGTTCGCCCCGTGCAGCATCATCGCGGGTACTTCGATCGGCGGCGACATCGCCTGCGCGAGCGCCGGCATCTGCGCCGGCACTCTGAACAGCGGTCCGAGCGTGGCCCGATAATATCCGAGCGCGGCGCTCAGCGTTCCCGGTTCGCGAAAGCATCGCTTGAGCGCCTCCATCTCCTCGGGCGCCCATTTCCATCCCGGCGACCAATCGGCCCAGATTTTTTCAAGAAAGAGGAAGTCGTTGAGCGATACCGCGGCTTCGGCAATCGAGCTCTGGAAGAAATACATGTACCACGAGCGTTTCTGCTGCGCGTAATTGGTAACCAGCGCCTGGAAGAACGCGGTGCCGTAGGGAACCGCCGCCGTGACAAGCTTGCTGATCTTTTTCGGGCCGGTGGACGTCGCGCCGTAAGCGGCGACCGCTCCCCAATCGTGCCCGAACAATATCGCCTCGCTATAGCCGAGCGCATCGATGAGATTGAGCGCGTCTTCGGAGAGGGCCGCCGAGTCGTAGCGTCCGTCGGGCGCGGGCTCGCTCGGAGCGTAGCCTCTCATGAAGGGCGCGACTGCGTGAAACCCGGCGCCGGCAAGCGCGGGCATCTGATGGCGGAACGACCAGGCAGTGTCGGGAAAGCCGTGCAGGCATAGAACCAGCGGACCGGTACCCATCTCGAGCACGTGAAAGTTCAAGTTGGAAGCGCGCACCACGCGAGTCTTCATCTCATTCGCCATAAGAACCGCCCTCGACAGCACGGTTACTACAGCACACGTGCGGGCTACAAGCTTCATTCTGCCGGGAGAAAAGCAGGGTCTTTTCGCGACGCAGATGGCGCCAAATGATACAGATGAGCGTTACGCGCGCGCGCGATGGCGGAATTTCGACGAAATACGCGCGGTCTCCGTTTTGCTTTTGATCTTCTCAGGCGCGAGCGCTTCACGTGGCGGATCAGGCCAAGGCGGGATGGATGGGTAACGATTCGAGTGGCGGAGAACTGAAGGTTCATGCGTTCGCGGACGGTGCGGCATACGCAAGACAAATCGCGCGCAGGCTCGAGGTAGGTTTCGCGCCAATAAAGCTCCATCGCTTCCCCGACGGTGAGAGCCTGGTGCGGGTCGCGCCGTCCGCCGGCAGGCATGCGGTGCTGGTTCGCACGCTGAGCGATCCCAATTCGAAAATTTTCGACACGTTGCTCGCAGCCGACGCGCTCAGGCACGCGGGCGCGAACCGCGTGAGCCTGATCGCCCCGTATCTCGCCTATATGCGCCAGGACAAGGTGTTCCATCGCGGCGAGCCGATCTCGCAGCGCGTGATCGGCAGACTGCTTGGCGAGGCGTTCGATTCGGTGCTCACGATGGAGCCGCATCTGCATCGCGTGAAGAGCCTCGGCGAGGTGATTCCGTGCGAAGCCTCGACCGTGGCCGTCGCGTCGGCGGTCGCGCGATGGGTGAAAAGAGAGGCCAGGCGATGCGTGGTCGTGGGACCGGATGGCGAATCGCGGAAATTCGTTGAGGCGATCGCGCGGGCGGCCGAAGCCGAATGGATCGTCGGCGAAAAGACGCGCTACGGCGACCGGCGCGTGAAGATCGATTTTCCACGGATACCCGGCGTGAAGCACGCGGTGATCGTGGACGATATCGCGAGTTCCGGCGTGACGCTTGCCGCCGCGGTGCGCGAACTCCGGAGCCATCGCATCGAACCCGTTGACGCGGTCGTGGTTCACGCGCTGTTTGCGCCCGGCGCGATGACGCTTATTCGGCGCGCCGGCGCGCGTCGGGTGGTTTCGTGCGATACGATTGCGCATCCCACCAACGCGATCAAAACCGCTTCGCTGTTTGCCGAGGCGCTCAGGTGAGTCGATGAGCAAAAATGTCAAGGGATTTGCGCCGATACTGCGCTTTCTCGGCGCGGCCGGGACCGTTACCGGGAGCAGGTTCGCGCTTACGACCAGCGACGGGCTTGCGCTGGTCGACTGCGGGTTGTTCCAGGGACTGAAGGAACTGCGCCTGCGCAACTGGGATCCGCTTCCGGTCGCGCCAAGGGCGATCGACGCGGTGGTCCTGACGCACGCGCATCTCGACCACAGCGGATACGTTCCGGCGCTCTGCCGCGAGGGTTTTGCGAAGCGAGTCGCGGTTACGCAGGGAACCGCCGATCTTTGCCGCGTGGTCCTGCCCGACAGCGGGCATCTGCAGGAGGAAGAAGCCGATTACGCCAACCGCCGCGGCTACTCGAAGCATCGTCCCGCGCTTGCGCTTTACACCGAGAATGACGCTATCGGTTCGCTCGACCATCTGCAGCCGGCAGATTTCGAAACCCCGGCGGAGTTGCTTCCGGGCGTGAGCGTGACGTTCCGGCGCGCGGGCCATATCCTCGGCGCGGCGAACGTCCTGGTCGACATCGATGGCGCGCGCAAGCGTCGCATCCTGTTCAGCGGCGATCTCGGCCGCCCCGTTCATCCGATCCTGCTTCCACCGGCGCCCGTTCCGGCGGTTGACGCGATCGTGGTCGAATCCACCTACGGCGATCGGCTGCACAACGACGTGGAGTCGCTCAAGGTGTTCGAGGAGGCAATCAGGCGCACGGCCGAGCGCGGCGGCGTGATCGTGATTCCGTCATTTGCCGTCGATCGGACCGAAGTGATCATCTACCACCTGCGCCAACTCGTGCGCGCGGGCAGGATTCCCGACCTTCCGATCTACGTGGACAGTCCGATGGCGCTGGCGGCGCTCCACATCTACCGCGGCGCGATCGAACGGCGCAGCCCCGAGGTGCGCCCGGACGTGAGCGGCGACGTGTTCAATTCCGCGTCCTATAATGAAGTGCGCACGGTCGACGAATCGATCGCGCTGAACTTTTTGAAGGGACCGATAATCATAATTTCGGCCTCCGGGATGGCGACCGGGGGCCGCGTGCTGCACCATCTGGCCAACCGCCTGCCCGACAAGCGCAACACCGTGATCCTGGTCGGCTACCAGAGCGAAGGCACGCGCGGACGAAGGCTGCTCGAGGGCGAGCCTTCGCTCAAGATGCTCGGGCGCTACGTGCCGGTGCGGGCGGAAGTCGTTGACGTGCCCGCGTTCTCGGTGCACGCAGATCAGCAGGAAATCATCAAATGGCTCGCGACGGCCGAGACCCCGCCCGAGGTCGTTTACATCGTGCACGGCGATCCTCCCGCGGCGCAGGCGCTCAAGGCGGAAATCACCAGCAAGCTCGGATGGCACGCCGTGATTCCGCATCATCTGGAACTGGTGCGGCTTGACTGACGAGGTGCATGATCGATGTTCCGCTTAAAACATCTTCGCGTGGATACGCTTGGCGAGCATGTGATCGCGATCCACGAGAGTTCGATACGCACGGGCAGCCTCGGTTTCAACCCGATGGACCGCGCGCACGTGATGGGAATTCATCCGGTGACGGGCGAGAAGCGCGAGGTGATAGGAGTGCTCAGCTTCTGCCGCGACCAACTGGTCGCGCCCGACGAAATAGGGCTTGTCGATCAGGCTTTCCGCGACCTCGGTCTGCCCGAAGGGAGCATGGTCAACGCGACGCTGGCGGTCGCGCCGCGAAGCGTGGATCTGGTGCGCGCAAAACTGCGCGGCCATCGGTTGGAGCGCGAGGCGTTCGACAGGATCCTGTCGGACGTCGTGCGCCATCGCTATTCGCGCGTCGAGCTTTCGATGTTCGTGCTCGGATGCGCGCTGCGCGGCCTCGACACGCAGGAGCTGGCCGATTACACGCGCGCGATGATCGGCACGGGCGAACGGCTGGAGTTCGGACCCGGGCCGATCGCCGACAAGCATTGCGTCGGCGGAATCCCGGGCAATCGGACCACGATGGTGGTGGTGCCAATTCTTGCCTCGATGGGCCTCAAGGTGCCCAAGACGTCGTCGCGCGCGATCACAAGTTCGGCCGGGACGGCGGATACGATGGGGGTGATCGCGGAGGTTGCGCTCAAGCCGCCCAAACTGCATGAGGTGGTCGAGAAGGTGGGAGGATGCATCGCGTGGGGCGGCGCGCTGGAACTCGCTCCCGCCGATGACATCCTGATCACCGTCGAGCGCCCGATGGAGATCGACACCGAGGCGCAGATGGTCGCCTCGATTCTGGCAAAGAAAAAGACCGTCGGCGCGACTCACGTGCTCATCGACATACCCGTGGGCCCGACCGCAAAGGTGCGCTCGCTTACGGCGGCCGAGCATCTGCGCTCGATGTTCCGCGCGGTTGCCGAGCAGATAGACCTGAAGCTTTCGGTGATCACGACCGAGGCGCGCGGGCCGATCGGACGCGGGATCGGCCCGCGGCTGGAGGCGATGGACGTGCTGTCGGTGTTGAAGCGCGAGCCGGGAGCGCCGATGGACCTGCGCGAGAAATCGCTCTATCTCGCCGCGCGGCTGCTCGAGTTGACCGGGGTCGTTCCCGCGACGCACGGCTATCGCGCGGCGCAACAGGCCCTGGATTCAGGCGCGGCATTCAGAAAGTTCGAGGAGATCGTCGCGGCGCAGGGCGCGCGCGAGTTGCCGGCCGAGGCGCCCTACCGATGCTCGGTCAAGGCGCCGGCCGACGGGCGCATTCGCGAGGTCGATTGTTGGGAGATTGCGCGCGTGGCCAAGCGCGCGGGCGCGCCCGCCAATCTTTCGGCCGGCGTGCGCCTGTTGCACGGAATCGGCGAGGTGGTCGGAAAGGACGAGGACCTTATCGAAATCCACGCCGAAAGCCCCGAGCAACTGGAGTTCGCGCGCGACTACGCGCAGACGCACCCGCAGATCGTCACCTTCGGCTTCTAGCGGCGCCGCTTTATCCGGCCCGCGGGCGCCCCGCTCCTACGGCGCTGCCGCGACCATCGCGCGCACCGTGCACATCGACTTGTCCACCGCGCCCATGTTGATGTACCAGCACTCGCGCTCGGGCGCATCCGGCAACGGCAGCGAGCAGAAGGTCGAGAAGCCGGTCTGCAAGTCGGTGCTGGAAGCGTTGACGACGAAAATCCGCTTGAACGGATAGATGGCGACGCGGGCGTCTGGAACCGGACGGTCCCGATAGGTCAGCCAGTCGGTGTAGTTCATGAATAGCTGGCCGGCGCGGTCGTAAAGATCCTGGGTCAGCAGCACGTACGTTTCGGCGTCGAGATAAAGAATGTGCTTTGAATATAGTTCCTCGGGCACGCGCTCGCGGTTGGGCGTCGCCTCCAGGATATAGACGCGCCGGAGCTCCCACTCGACCGGGCATGAGCTGGCGCCGCCGTCGGTAGGACACGGATGCCCCGGCGCTTGCGTCACGTGAAGGGCGCCGAGCATCCGCTTTTCGCCCAGGAATTTCCAGTAGTAATTCTCGTTCTTCGCGTTGAAGCCGGCGTACTCGTCGGAGTTGAACTGGTTGACGCCGGTTGCGCTGGTCAGGATGTCCTGGTTGATCCTGCGCACGCGGCGCACGCCGGGCTGCCATAGCCACGTGTCGTCGCCGCGCGTGGGGTCGGCGTAGCGAAAGCGGACCAGCCCAAGGCCGCGCAGGTTTTCGGGCGTCAGCAGCGGATAAAGTCCGGTCAGGAACATCCTGCCGGTCTTTTTGAAATCCGGATCGATCGGCAGCGGTTCGACCTCGGTGCGGCCGATCTCGTTGTAGGTGCGGTAATGGCCGATTTCGCTCAGATCGATGATGCGGCTGTAACGATGGCCGGGGTTGACGTAAACCGACTGGCATCCGAAGAAGCGCGCGTCGAGATCGTCGGTCCACATCGGGCGAAAGGTCATGTTCCAGGCGATTTTGACCGCGACGTCGGGGTCGTTGGCGTCAATGAACGGAAACGGCAGTCCCGCGACGTAGCCCTCGAGGCTTTGGCGATCGGGAGTGAGGCGGACCTGGCCGGAATATTTTTCGGTAGCATCCTTGTATGGCGGGGGCCAATCGATCGCTCGGGTAGGGACGATCTTCATCGTCATCCCGTGTGTCACCCGCCAGTAAAGCCCGGGCGCGACGAGGTCTTTTACCTTGGAAGCGTTGCGGGGCGTGATGAAATCGCCGGGCTTGACCTGAGCGGACGCCGGCGCGGCGAAGACTACCAATCCGAAGACTAATGCCAGCGCCGTCGTAACTGAAACGACGGCGCAACGTACCAATCCCGACACAAACTTCTCCTGACTAACAAGTTGTCGACCGGACGGTAGATTTGCTGAAACGGTCTCTTGACACAAGAGATCGCGCTCGCGCGTAGCGCCATGGTCACACCGCGCAAGCCCACGCGAGGCAGGGTCGTCGCGGAGACGAAGCGCTCAGCGGGAATCGGAGAGCCTGTTAAGGCGCCGTCGCGACCATCGCACGCACCGTGCACATCGACTTGTCCACCGCGCCCATGTTGATGTACCAGCACTCGCGCTCGGGCGCGTTGCGCATCGGCATCGAGCAGAACGTCGAAAATCCGCTTTGCACGTCAAGGCTCGACGTATCCACGATGAACAGGCGTTTGAACGGATAGATTGCGACGCGGGCGTCCGGAACCGGCCGGTCCCGGTAGGTCATCCAGTACGTGGTGTTCAGGAACAGTTCACCGCTGCGGTTATAGAGGTCCTGTCCGAGCACGGCGTAGGACTCGGCGTCGATGTACAGCACGTGTCTTGAGTAGAGCTCCTCGGGCACGCGCTTTCGGTTGGGCGTCGCTTCCACGATATACACGCGCCTGAGTTCCCACTCCGCCGGGCACAGGCTCGCGCCGCCGTCGGTCGGACACGGGGGAGCCGGTACGCGTCCTATGTGAAGCGCGCCCAGCATCCGTCTTTCGCCAAGGAACTTCCAGAAGTAGTTTTCGTTCTTGGCGTCGAAGCCGGCGTAGTCGTCCGCGTTGAACATGTCGGGGCCGATCGCGCTGCCCAACTGGTCCTCGTTGACCCTGCGCACGCGGCGCACGCCCGGATTCCAGATCCATACGTCATCGCCGCGCACCGGGTCGGCGTAACGATAGCGGATTATTCCGCCGCCATAGAGATCCTCCGGTGCGAGCAGCGGATACATCGCGGTCAGGAACATCCTGCCGGTTTTTCTGAAATCGGGATCGATCGGCAACGGTTCGACTTCGGTGCGGCCGATCTCGTTGTAGGTGCGGTAATGGCCGATTTCGCTTGCGTAGATGACACGGCTTCGAGCGCGCCCGGGGGTTACGCGAACCGACTGGCATCCGAAGAAGCGCGCGTCGAGATCGTCGGTCCACATCGGGCGAAAGGTCATGTTCCAGGCGATTTTGACCGCAGCATCCGGGTCGTTGGCGTCAATGAACGGGAACGGCAGTCCCGCGACGTAGCCTTCGAGGCTTTGGCGATCGGGAGTGAGGCGGACCTGGCCGGAATATTTTTCGGTAGCGTCCTTGTACGGCGGCGGCCAATCGATCGTTCCGGTCGGGACGATCTTCATCGTCATCCCGTGGGTCACCCGCCAGTAAAGTCCGGGCCCGACCAAGCCCTTCACCTTGTAGGCGTTGCGTGGCGTGATGAAATCGCCGGGTTTGACCTGCGCTGCGGCAGTTCCGGCTCCCATTGAACATGCGAAGACGATTGCGAGCGCCGCCGCAGTCGAATATCGCCACGCACCAAACAGGTGCCGCATTGTTTCCCTCCGCGCCCCCGACACATTGTCGGCAAATCAAAGAAACGAAGCAAGAAGGGGCGCGGCGGGCCGAACGGCTGTTAGGGCAGCGCGGCGATTGCCTCGATTTCGGCGAGCAGCCCCTCGACCGCCAGCGAATGAACGCCGATCAGGGTCGAGGCGGGCGGATCGCCGTCGGGAAACAGGAGCGCGCGCGCCTCGCGCATCGCGGCGTAATCCTGTTGCCTGTAATTCACGATATACGTGTTCATCTTGACGATATCCGCGGGCTGCGCGCCCACTGCGGCGAGCGCCGCGATCAGGTTCTCCGCCGCCTTTTTGATTTGCGTCTTCAGATCGCCGTCGCCGACAATCTTGCCTTCCTTGTCGACAGCAACCTGCCCCGATACGAAGA
>JAJYMR010000257.1 GCA_021786815.1 Deltaproteobacteria bacterium | reverse complement strand
TACCGCGACGCGCTTCTCGCGACGCTTGCGTTCGCGGCTTTCTGCGCGCTCGCCAGCTTCGCGTACGCGCTCAATGACATCATGGACCGCGAGGCCGACCGCGTGAACCCGGAAAAACGCGAGCGTCCGCTCGCAAGCGGTGAACTCCGCGTTCGCGACGCGGGGGTTTTCGCGGCCTGCCTGGGTTTGGGCGCGCTCGGGCTTGGCGCGGCGCTCGGATGGCGCTTTATCGCGATAGCTTTCGCGTACATCGGGCTTCAGTTCGCATACTCGCTCTGGGCCAAGCACGTCGTAATCCTGGACGTAATAGCGGTCGCGCTTGGGTTCGTGCTGCGGGCGTTCGCGGGCGGCGTGGCGATCGGGGTGGTGGTCTCGCCCTGGCTGATATTCATCACCTTCGTGCTCGCGCTGTTCCTTGCGCTCTCGCGCCGGCGTCATGAGCTGACGGTGCTGTCCGGCGCCGCGCGCGAGCATCGCGAGGCCCTCGGCGAGTACAGCGTAAGACTAATCGACCAGATGCTCGCGATCGTCGCGGGCGCAACCCTGGTCGGCTACATGATCTATTCGGCCTCGGCGGAGGTCGAGGCGAAGCTCGGCACCCATTACCAGTATCTCACGGTGCCGTACGTTGTATTCGGAGTCCTGCGCTACCTGTACCTGGTGCAGGAGCGCGACGAGGGCGGCGACCCGTCATTGATGCTGCTTTCCGATCGGCAGCTCCTGGCTTCGCTGGTTCTATGGATCGGGACGGAAATTCTCCTGCTCTACGTCTGACGGCGCAGCGCCGTTCCCGCCCCGCCTTCAGTAGTTCGGCAGCACTCCCATGGGACGGCCCATCATGCCCATCGCCTCGAACGGGTTGCGTCCGAAAGGCGACTGCCCGAGAGAGCCGAGCCCGCCCAGCGTGAGCTGGACCTGGAAGGCGACCTCGTTGGGGTTGAAGGAGTCGGTGATGCCGGAGTCGAAGATCCAGCAGTCCGAAGGCGACTTGATTCGCAATCCGTATTGCGCCGAGAGAAGCCGAGAAGCGGCAAAGTCGTAGTTCGGCGCCACGTACACTCCGAGCCGATCGAGCAGGTCGTAGTAGGTCCGCACGGTGATGAACTCGCTTGCGTTGCGCGAGGTGCCCGCCACGACCGCATTGCCGGGCCGCACGTAGTTGTACCAGACCGACAGGAATGAACCGCTGAGCGCCTTGCCCAGGTACAGGCTGGGCTCCTGGTTCCACGGCGGCTCGAGGTTCAGGCCGAAGCTGGCGAAACTGAAGCCGGGATGAGCGCGTGGATCGTAGTCGAGCTGTGAGGAGAACGACGCAATCCGGGTTGGAAACAACGTGAGCAGCATCTGGATATCCGAGACCGAAATCTCGCCCGGAACGACGGCCTGGGACCCGTCATATCCCTGCATCACGGTCGCTTCGAGCAGTTCGCGCACGGTGCCGCCGCGGCTCTCGGCGTTCAGCACCCCGGTTGGACTGATGTAGTCAAGATCGCTCTGGCCACCGACCGGCGCGGCCTGCCTCGCGGCGCCGGAATCCGCATTGATGCTCTCGGCGGCGCCCGCCGACGGCTGCGTGGAGCCGGACATCCGCGCAAACAGCCGCGTGGTGACGCCGTAAATCATCAGGCTTCGCGGGTTGACGCGATCGATACTGTCGAACAACGGAAGATTGCCCTGCGAGATCGTCGGAACGTAATCGTAGTTAACGAACGGCTCGATGGTGTGCTTGAGTTTCTCGATCGAGCCGAGCTTGACGTCGAACACCCGCTCGAGAACGGTCGCAATCCCCGCCTTCGCATATGGGACAAGATTCGTCTGCAGGCCGCCCGGACTGAGCGGACCCAGCGACAGGCTGTTGTTGTACAGAAGCCCGTGAGTGCCGACCGGGATGACGGTGATCTCGTGCCCCGAGGTGTCATAGATCGTGCCGTAGCCGCCGACGCTTGCGTAACCGTACACGTAATCGCCCCATCGCCACGGCACCGTGATGCGCGGATTGACGTTGAAGCGCAATCCGCTCACGCCCTGCTCGCGCCAGAAGTCCACCGCCGTCGCGTCGTAATCGAGATAGGCGAGGCTGTCGAGCAGTTCGCTGCGTCCGTCCAGCCACAGTTGCGGAAGCTCCTGTAGCGCGAAGGACTGGGCCTGGATCAGGTCCTGATGCCACAGGCCCTGCAACCGCGCAAAACCGTTCTCGAAATCGTAGAGTAGTCCGAAGTGCGAGATCGCGTCGCGCATCGAACCGAAGTTCGTCCCGAATCCGCGCGAGAGCGTCCACACGTTCATCTCGCGCAGATAGAAACTGTCGCTGACCGAAATCGCGTCGCCGTAGAGGGTCAGGTCGGGTATCGGATGCTGGCGCACCATGCCGATAAGCCCGTAGCGGTCGAGCGGGATGTGCGGGTCGGCGACCTGGTTGTCGATTATGTCGCTCTGGCGGTTGGCGTTGGAGCGTATGCTCTCGTCGTAGAACGCGCCGTCCACCCACAGGTAATCGTCGAGGCCGTTGGTGAGCCGGTACTCACCGAGGCCGCCCACGCGCTGCGACGTCTCGACGTCGAGCGCACCCGTCGCATCCGAACTCCTGTTGATCGCCAAGTAATAGGGTTGCAGGTACTGGAAGCCGCGCAGGGCCGACTCGCCCTCGCGCCCGGTCAGGAAGCCGCTCTGCCGGTCGGTGTTGGCGGGAAACCGCAGGTACGGGATGGTGGCGATTTTGTGTCCGAGGATGGAGAAACTGGCGTTCTTCGCGTACCCGGTCGAACCCATTTTGACGTTCATGGTGTCGGCCGCGACGCTCCAGTCCGGCGCGCCCGAGTCGCATTCGCAGGTCGTGAAGAAGCCGTTCAGGATCGTGTAGTTTTGGCCCTCGCCCTTGTAAATCTTCCTGCCCTGGAGGTTGTACGTTCCGTGCTTGGCGACGATTCTTGCGTCGTACAGCTCCGCGGTCTCCTTCTGAACGTTTATTTCCCCGCGCGAAGCCCACATCTCGACTTCCGGATCGGTGAGATGGACATTCCCAAAGGCGCGCGCGACGTGCTCCTTGCGAAACAGTTCGATCTCGTCGGCGGTCAGGACCGTCGCGGCCTGAACCATCTTCGCGTGGCCGCGCACGATTAGCGAATCGGTGCTCGACTGGTAGATGGTCTTGTCGCCGGTCACGTGGATCGCACCCCCGTGCTCGGCGGCGACCTCCGGAGGTACGACGGACGTGTTCGTCGCCGCATCAATTGGCTCGCTGGAGAAAAACATGATCGCGGCGGCGAAGAAGAGACGCAGCGGTTTACGTTTGAGCTTCAGCAAACAATCTCGTCCGGCCCTGTCGTGCCAGGAAGTAGCCGTAAATTTCGCCGACGAGGTACACGGAGCCGGTCACTAGGATTACGTCATCGCGACCGCTTTCGCTCATCATGAGATCGATCGCCTTCATCGCGTCAGGTTCGACTCTGGCCGGCACGTGGCGCGAGAAGGCCGGAACGAGGTTGTGCGGATCGAGCGGCCGCTTCGGCTTGACCCGTGCCAGTACAACATCGCGCACACGTGGCGCAAGCAATTCCGCCATGCGTTCCCATTTCTTGTCGGCAAGGCATCCGAAAACGAGTCGTGGTCTGACGTCGCGACCGACTTCAACTTCCAGCGTTTCCAGGAGCGCTGAAATGCTCAGTTCGTTGTGCGCGCAATCGAGAATCACAAGCGGACTGTTCCAGACCACCTCGAACCGGCCCGGCCAGTACACCTTTTTCATCCCCTGGTGGATTGCTTGCTCGCTTATCTTCCATCCCTGCGCCCTCATCGCTTCGAGCGCCGCGAGCGCTATCGCGCCGTTCTCGAGCTGGAACGGCCCGGCAAGCCCCAGTTCCACGCCGTCGAGTCGAAGGCCGAGTCCGCGATAGTCGAGGCGATGCTCCGGCGCGTGGGACAGGAAGTAAAAGTCGCGCTCGATGAGCCGGACCGCGCTCTGGCGCTGCGCCGCGATCGAGAGCAGCGTGGTGCGCGCCTGCGGGTCGCGTGTGCCGATTACCGCCGGCACTCCGGGCTTGATAATCCCGCCCTTTTCCGCGGCGATCGCGGGGATCGTGTAGCCGAGATACTCCATGTGGTCGAAGCCGATCGGCGTGATAACGGAGAGCAACGGACGCACCACATTGGTCGAATCGAGGCGCCCGCCGAGACCGGTTTCAATCACCGCGACATCCACGCCCGCTTCGGCGAAATACAGGAACATCAGCGCGACGGTGAATTCGAAGAAGGTGAGGCCGAGTCCGGCGTCCTCGAAAACCGCGCGCAGGCGCTCGATATAGTCGAGCAGAAGCCGCGCCGGGATTTCGCCTCCGTTCACGCGGGTGCGCTCGGAAAGGTTGACCAGATGCGGCTTGGTGTAGAGTCCGACCTTGAGTCCGGCGGCTCTCAGGCAACTGTCGAGCATCGCGGCCACCGAGCCCTTGCCCTTGGTCCCGGCGATATGAATCGCGTTGAGCCGGTGATGCGGATTGCCGATGAGGGCAAGCGCGTTTTCCATGCGCTCGAGCTTGTAGATCTCGCCGCGCGCTTCGAGGGAATACAACCAATTCAGGGTTTCAGCCAGCCGTTCCATAGCCTCAGCGCGCCAATTCTAGCGGCGCAACTGAGACATCGAAAGCAAGCCGGGATTGCGCGAAAAGACCCCGCCGGCTCGCGGTTCCGAGACCGCCGCGAGCCCTTGGCTGCGGCTATTTCGACCCGCGCGACCCGCCCGGCTTGCGCGCCCGGCCGGCGCTTGCGCCGCTTGAGCCGTCGCGCGACGTCAGGTCGGCGAGCAGCCGTCCCAGCGTCTCGCGCATCTGATGGCGCGGGACTATGGCGTCGAGCATCCCGTGCGCCAGAAGAAATTCGGCGCGCTGAAAATCGTCGGGAAGCTGCTGGTTGGTGGTCTGCTCGATAACCCGCCGTCCGGCGAAGCCGATAAGCGCGCCCGGCTCCGCGATATTCAGGTCGCCGAGCATCGCGAACGACGCCGCAACGCCGCCCGTCGTCGGATCGCACAGCACCGAAATGTAGGGCAGGCACGCATCGCGAAGCCGCGCAATCGCCGACGACACTTTCGCCATCTGCATCAGCGACAGCGCACCCTCCTGCATCCGCGCGCCGCCCGACGCGCTGAACACGACGACGCCAAGCTTGTGCTTAACCGCATGGTCGAACAGCCGCGCGAGCTTCTCACCCACGACCACGCCCATACTGCCGCCCATGAATTCGAAGTCCATCAGGCCGAGCGCGACGGGACTGCCTACGAGCGCGGCGACGCCCGCGACCACGGCGTCATTGCGGCCGCGCTGGCGGCGCGCCTGCTCGATACGCTCGGGATACGGTTTGCTGTCGACGAATTCGAGCGGATCGCCGATCGCAAGCTCGGTGAACATCTCGCGCCACGAGCCGCGGTCAACCGTGATCGCGAGCCGCTGCGAGACGGTCAGGCGGAAATGATGCCCGCACTTGCCGCATACGTTGAGATTGCGCTCCACTTCCTTGCGGAAGGCGATCTCCCTGCATCCGGGACACTTGACCCAGATGTCCTCCGATGGAGCCTGAACCGGTTGTTTCTGCGCTGCCCGTTCCGCCATCCCGCTTACCTCGCGGCCTCGGCCTCGCCGCATCGCCGAACCGCCCTCATCGCGTCCTTCATCGCGCCGACCATCGCTCCCACCGCCGTGACCAGCTCGGGCGAGCGCAGGTTCGACTCGATCATGAGCGAGAGCGCGCTTCCGACGATCACTGCGTCGGCGAAGGCAGCCACGCGCGCCGCCTGCTCGGGAGTCGAGATGCCGAATCCGACGCCGACGGGAAGCGCGGCCACGTCCTTTATGCGGCGCACGTGCTCCTCCAGATCAGAGGCCAGCTCGGCGCGCGCGCCGGTCACTCCGGTCACCGAGACGTAGTAGAGAAAGCCGCTGGCGGAACGCGCGATTCTCTGTGCGCGGTCGAGCGGCGTGGTCGGCGCGAGCAGGTAGATGAGATCCAGGCCGTTCTCGCGCGCGGGCTTGCGCAACTCGGCGGCTTCCTCGGGCGGAAGATCGACGACCAGGAGCCCGTCGATTCCGGCGCGCGCCGCGTCGGCGCAAAGCCGCTCGCATCCGTAATGGAAAATCGGATTGTAGTAGCCGAACAGCACTATCGGAATTTCAGTGCGCGACCTCAACTCCTTGACCATCGAGAGAATCGCGTGAAGCGACGCACCCGAGGAAAGTCCGCGCGCAGCAGCCCGTTGGTTCGCCGGACCGTCGGCCATCGGATCGGAAAACGGAACGCCAAGTTCGATCAAGTCGGCGCCGCGGTGCTCCAACTCGATCACGAGCCGGCCGGTCGTTTCGAGATCGGGGTCGCCCGCAACGATATACGGTATGAGCGCGGCTTCGTCGCGCGCCCCGAGTTCCCGGAATTTAGCAGCTATCCTGCCTGAGTTCGCCATCTCGGATGTTCCGTCCTATAGCGTCACGCCGAACGCGCGCGCGACCGTTTGCATGTCCTTGTCGCCGCGTCCGGAAAGATTGACGATCATCACCTGGTCCTTGCCCATCGTGGGCGCGAGCTTTATCGCATGCGCGACGGCGTGCGAGCTTTCCAGCGCCGGGATTATTCCTTCGGTCTCGGAGAGCACCTTGAGCGCTTCCAGCGCCTCGGCGTCTGTGACCGCCGTGTACTCGGCGCGGCCGGTATCCTTGAGCCATGCGAGCTCGGGACCGACGCCCGGATAGTCGAGACCTGCGGCGATCGAATGAGTCTCGCGAATCTGTCCGAGTTCGTCCTGCAGCAGGTAGGTCTTGTTGCCGTGCAGCACGCCGACTGTGCCGGCATTGAGCGTCGCGGCGTGCGAGCCGGTGTTGAGGCCGAGCCCCCCCGCCTCGACGCCGACCATTCGCACGTTCGCGTCCCTGATAAACGGGTAAAAGAGACCGATTGCGTTGGAACCGCCATTGACGCATGCGACCAGAACGTCGGGCACGCGGCCCTCCGCCTTCAGAATCTGCCGGCGCGCCTCGCGTCCGATCACGGACTGGAAATCGCGCACGATCATCGGGTACGGATGGGGTCCCGCGGCGGTGCCGATCAGGTAATAGGTGTTGCGCACGGTCGCGATCCAATCGCGCAGCGCCTCGTTGAGCGCGTCCTTCAGGCTTCGGCTTCCGGAATCGACCGCGGTTACTTTTGCGCCGAGCAGCTTCATCCTGAAGACGTTGAGCGACTGGCGTTCGACGTCGAGGCTTCCCATGAAAACCTCGCACTCGCGCCGGAAAAATGCGGCCATCGTCGCGCTCGCAACGCCATGCTGTCCCGCGCCGGTCTCGGCCGTGATTCGAGTCTTGCCCATCCGGACCGCAAGGAGAGCCTGCCCCAGCGTGTTGTTCACCTTATGCGCGCCGGTGTGGCAGAGATCTTCGCGCTTCAAGTAGATCTTCGCGCCGCCGAGGCGTTCCGTCAGATGCGCCGCGAAGTGAAGCGGCGTTGGCCGGCCGACGTACTCGCGCGAGTATCGCTCCAGTTCGCGCCGGAACTCCGGGTCGCGCCGCGCCTGCTTGTAAGCTTTCTCCAGTTCGAACAGCGCCGGCATCAGCGTCTCGGCGACGTAGCGCCCGCCGTACTCGGCGAAATGTCCGCGGCTATCGGGAAGACTTGGCATTCTCGATGAACCTCCTGAGTTTGTCGTGGTCCTTGATTCCTGGCGCCGACTCGACGCCGCTTGCGCTATCGACCGCGTAGGGGCGAAGCGCGGCGGCCTCGGCGACGTTGTCGGGCGTGAGGCCGCCGGAGATGATGACGCGGCTTAGGTCCGCGCCTGAAAGCTCACCGAGTGAACGCGCGCGCCCGGTGCCGCCGTAAAGCTCGGGATGGAACGTATCGACGAGCAGATAGCTGACGCTGGCGCGGGCCGCCGTGTCGGGACGCTCGCCGGCTCTCAATCTTTGCGCCCGGATGACGGGAACCGGCCATCCTTCGAGGAATTCCTCGGGCTCGTCGCCGTGAAACTGGAGCATGTCGAGACGAAGTTCGCGCAAGTGCTCCGCAACCACTTCGCGCGGCGCGTTGACGAACACGCCGACCACCGTGACGCGGCTTCCGGCCGCGGCGCGCACCGCTCGCGCGCGGGCGAGCGCGACAAAACGCGGGCTTCGCGGGTAAAAGTTGAGCCCGATCATGTCCGCGCCCATCGACGCGGCCGCTTCGGCATCTTCGGGCAGCGTGACGCCGCATATTTTGACCCGCACCGTCATCGCGACGCCGCCTCGCCAAGCGCGCCGAGCAACTCGCCGAGCCGCACAGACGGATTTCCGCCGCGCAGCAGGCTCTCCCCGACCAAAAATGCGCGCGCGCCCGCGCGATCGAGCCTTCGAATGTGCTCGGGCGAATCGATTCCGCTCTCGGCAACCACCAGCGCGGCACCGCGATAACCGGCCAGCAGCCGTTCCGTCACCGCGATATCAGTCACAAACGTATGCAAGTCGCGGTTGTTGATTCCGATAAGCCGGGCTCCGAGCCACTCGGCGCGCGCGAACTCGTCTTCGTTGTGCACCTCGACGAGCGCGGCCATCCCGAGTTCGTGTGCAAGGGTATGGAGCCGGCGCAGCGTAGCGTCGTCGAGCATCGCCACAATCAGCAGAATGCAGTCGGCGCCCGCCGCACGCGCTTCGTACACCTGGTACGGTTCGAACATGAAATCCTTGCGCAGGAGCGGCAGGTCGATCGCCGCACGCACCGCGCGAAGATCGTCGAGCGAGCCCTTGAAATGGCGGTCGGTGAGCACCGAGACGGCGGCTGCGCCCGCATCCGCGTAAGCGCGCGCCACGGAAGCCGGATCGAGATTCGGCAGAATATCGCCCTTGCTCGGCGAGGCGCGTTTTACCTCGGCGATTATCGCGGGACGCCGCGCGCGAAGCGCGCCCACAAAATCGCGCGGCGCATGCGCTTCGCAAGCGGCGCGGATAACCGCCTCGTCGGGAAGCGCGCGGCGCGTTGCGGCGAGTTCCTCGCGCTTGGCTTCGAAAATTT
>JAJYMR010000288.1 GCA_021786815.1 Deltaproteobacteria bacterium | reverse complement strand
ATTCTGCCCGCCGGCGACGCCAAGATCGGCACCAAGGACTTCTACATCTATTCCAACAGCATGATTTCCGACATCAAGCACATCAATCGCGTGCCCATCAAGATTGGCAGAGGGCAGGCGCCGGTGCTGATGCAGGACGTTGGGCATGTCGAGGACTCGGCGCAAATCCAATACAACGAGGTGCTCATAAACGGTAAGCCGTCGGTCTACATCCCGGTGCTGAAGGAGGCCGGCGCCAATACGATTTCGGTCGCCGAAGGCATCAAGAACCTGCTTCCGCACGTTTTCGGGCTGCCCTCGGGGATGAAGCTGAAGGCGATCTTCGACCAGTCGGTATATATCCGCCAGGCGGTCGATAGCCTGGAGCACGAGGCCGTTTCGGGTTCGGTGCTCGCCTCGGTGATGATCCTGGTCTTCCTCGGCAGCTTCCGCTCGACGCTGGCGATTTTCCTGTCGATTCCGCTCTCGATCCTGGCCGGCGTTTTCGGCCTGTACATGAACGACTCCACCATCAACATCATGACCCTGGGCGGCTTTGCGCTTGCGATCGGCAGGCTGGTGGACGACTCGGTCGTGGTGCTGGAGAACATCAACCGTCACCTGGCCGAGGGCAAGGAGCCGTTCCAGGCGGCCCGCGACGGCGCGGAGGAAGTCGCACTGCCGGTGCTGGCTTCCACCGTGACGACCTGCATCGTGTTCTTCCCGGTGATGTTCCTGTTCGGGGTGGCGAAGTATCTGTTCAGCGCGCTCGCGCTCGCGGTGGTTTTGTCGATGGCCGCGTCCTACGTGATGGCGATGAGCGTTATCCCGATTTTCTGCGCCCGTTTTCTATCGGCCAGTGAGGCGCACAAGGGCGAATCAACCGAAGGGCCGGGGTTTTTCGCCGCCTTCAACCGGATTTACGAACGTTTCGCTCACTGGTACGAGCGTCACCTGACCAACGCGCTCGACCACAAGGCTTTGGTCATCGGCGTGACCGGCAGCGTGTTTGTCCTGAGCCTCCTGATGTATCCGTTCCTGGGGACGGAACTGTTTCCGGAAACCGACGCCGGCACTTTCATCATCAATTTCCGCGCGCCAGCCGGCACCCGCATAGAAAGCACCGCGGAGCTGGCTGGCCGCATCAGCAAGGTCGTCAAGCAGGTCATCCCGCCGCGCGATCTGGACATGACCTTGACGAATATCGGACTTGCACCCAGCATCTCGGCGATCTACTCGCCCAATTCCGCCGAGGACTCGGCGTTCATGGAAGTCCAGCTCAAGCGCAACCACGTCGGCTCGACTTTCAGCTATATCAAGAAGCTCAAACGGCTCCTGCCGATCGAGGTTCCCGAAGCCCGTACCTTCTTTTCTTCCGGCAGCATCATCGACGCCGTGCTGAATTTCGGAATGATCGCTCCGATCGACGTGCAGTTCCGCGGTCCCCGGTTCGGGCCGCTGTTCCGCACGGCCAGAGAGGCGCAGGAGCTGATCGCCGGGCTGCCCGACGTATCGCAGACCTATATTCCGCAGGAGTCACAGTATCCGACGCTCAATATCAAGGTTGATCGGGTCAAGGCCGCGCGGCTCGGCCTGACGCAGAAGGACGTCATCTCGGATGTAATCACTGCGCTGGACTCGAACCTGTTTATTGCGCCCTCGATCTGGATCGACGATCGCAACAAC
Organism: Deltaproteobacteria bacterium; assembly: GCA_021786815.1. Classification (GTDB taxonomy): domain Bacteria; phylum Desulfobacterota; class Binatia; order Binatales; family Binataceae; genus DTIX01. The sequence goes on along the minus strand of JAJYMR010000288.1, from coordinate 7,427 downwards.
AATGACTACTTCCTCACCGTTCAGTACAGCGACGCGGCCAACGGGTTCGGCTCAATAAATTCCATCCTGGATATCCCTGTTCGAAGCCGCAATGTGGAACGGGGCCACGCGCAAAGCGTGCTGCTGCGCAATATCGCAACGGTGGCTCCCGAATTCCATCCCTCCGAAGCCGACCATTACAACATACGCCGGGTGGTGGACGTCCTGGTTTCTCCACGCGGACAGGATCTCGGCGGCACCCAGGCGGCCATCGCCAACGCGCTTACCAAGCTCAAGCTGCCGAGCGGCACGGATATCGCCTATCGCGGCTCGGTCGAGGCGATGCACGAGTCGTTCTCGAGCTTCAGGTTCGGCATGATTCTCGCCGTGGTGCTGCTGTACCTGGTGATGGTCGCGCAGTTCCGCTCCTTTCTCGATCCTTTCATCATCATGTTCGCGGTGCCCATGGGCCTGATCGGCGTTATTTGGATACTCTGGGCGACCAACACGACGCTCAATATCGAGTCGTTCATGGGAATCATAGTGATGATCGGCATCGTGGTCTCGAACTCGATTCTGCTGGTCGATTTCGCCAACCAGCGCTATCGTCAGGGAGAGCCGCTGCGAAAGGCAGTGGTCGAGTCGGCACGTATCCGCATGAGGCCGATCCTGATGACCGCGCTCGCGACGTTGGCGGGACTGGCGCCGATCGCCCTGGAACTGGAGGCCGGCTCGGAGGCCTCGGCGCCGCTCGCGCGCGCGGCCGTCGGCGGGCTTGCCGTGTCGACGGTTTTCACCCTGATCCTGGTTCCCTGTGTGTACGAATTTTTCTATTCGCGAAGAGAGGCCCGAAGCCAAGCGCAGGCCGAATGAAGGCCGTCGCGGAGAAGAGGAAAAATGCCCAGCTTCTCGCTACGTAATCCGTACACGATAATCGTGGGAGCGCTGGTGATCGTGATTCTCGGGGTCACCGCATTCACGCGGATGCCGGTCGATGTCTTTCCCGACATCAAGATTCCGGCCGTCGTGGTGGCGACCTTCTACCAGGGCATGCCGCCCCTGGACATGGAGGACAACATCACCTTCCGCTACGAGCGCTTCTTCACGCTGGGCAGCAATATCGAGCACATCGAGTCGCGCTCGCTGTCGGGCGTCAGCATCATCAAGGTGTTCTTCCAGCCTGGCACCAATGTCTCCGCGGCCGCGGCCCAGATGGGCACGCTGGCGATGGCCGACCTCGGCATCATGCCGCCCGGCACGTTGCCCCCCCTGGTCCTCCAGTACGACGCTTCCTCACTGCCGGTCGTGCTCGTGACCGTGGAAGGGAAGGGATATACCGAAACCCAGCTCGAGGACCAGGCGCGCTACAACATCCGCAACCAGCTCGCCACCGTGCCGGGCGCCTCGGTGCCTATCCCGTTCGGCGGCAAGTTCCGCCAGGTGATGGCCTACGTCAATCGCCAGGCGCTGCAGGCGCGCGGCCTGACCCTGATGGACGTGGTGCGGGCGCTCAACCAGTCGAACCTGATTCTGCCCGCCGGCGACGCCAAGATCGGCACCAAGGACTTCTACATCTATTCCAACAGCATGATCTCCGACATCAAGCAGATTAACCGGGTGCCTGTGAAAGTCGGCAGGGCTCAGGCCCCCGTGTTGGTACAGGATGTCGGGCATGTCGAGGACTCGGCCCAGATTCAATACAACAAGGTGCTGATCGACGGTCAGCCCTCGGTCTACATACCCGTCCTGCGCCAGGCCGGCGCCAATACGATTTCGGTCGTTGACGGCGTCAGGAGGCTTCTCCCGAAGGTTTTCGGCCTGCCCTCGGGGATGAAGCTGAGGGCCATTTTCGACCAGTCCGTCTATATACGCGACGCCATCCATGACCTGGAACGCGAAGCTGTGTCGGGTTCGGTGCTCGCCTCGGTGATGATCCTGATCTTTCTCGGCAGCTTCCGCTCGACGCTGGCGATTTTCCTGTCGATTCCGCTTTCGATCCTGGCCGGCGTTTTCGGCCTGTACATGAACGACTCCACCATCAACATCATGACCCTGGGCGGCTTCGCCCTTGCGATCGGCAGGCTGGTCGACAACTCGGTCATCGTGCTGGAGAACATCAACCGTCATCTGGCTGACGGCAAGGAGCCGTTCCAGGCGGCCCGCGATGGCGCCGAGGAGGTGGCGCTTTCGGTTCTCGCCATCACGCTCACCACCTGTATCGTGTTCTTCCCGGTGATGTTCCTGTTCGGGGTCGCGAAGTTCCTGTTCGGAGCCCTGGCGCTTGCGGTCGTGCTTTCGATCCTCGCCTCGTACTTCGTGGCCATGACCGTCATCCCGATCTACTGCGCGCGCTTCCTGACCGCCGAGGAGGCGAGCGCGGCCGAATCGGGTGGAGCGTTTGCTCCGTTCATGCGCCTGTACGAACGCTTCGCGCATCGCTATGAAGGCTGGCTCAACAGCGCGCTCGATCACAAGCTCGCGGTCATTGGCATGGTTAGCGTGCTGTTCGTGGCCAGCCTCGCGATTTACCCACTGCTCGGCACCGAGCTGTTTCCCGAGACCGACGCGGGCATGTTCACCATCAACTTCCGCGCACCGGCCGGAACACGAATCGAGGAAACCACCAAGCTGGCGGCCCGGATGGAGAAAATCATCGATGACGTGATTCCGCCTCGCGACCTCGACATGGTGCTCTCGAACGTGGGCCTCGCGCCGAGCATTTCGGCCATTTACTCGCCCAACGCCGCCGAAGACACCGGTTTCATACGCGTCGCGTTGAAATCCGACCATCAGCGCTCCACCGCGTTCTATGTAACGGAGCTCAAACGAATTCTCCGCATCCAGGTGCCCGAGGTCCGCGCGCTGTTCTCCTCGGGCAGCATCGTCGATGCAGTGCTGAATTTCGGCATGATGGCGCCGATCGACGTGCAGTTCAGCGGACCGAAGTTCGACCCGCTGTACCAGGTCGCGCGTCAGGCGCGCGACATGATCTCCAGGCTTCCCGCCGTATCGCAGACCTTCATCCCGCAGGAGTCCGACTATCCGACGCTCAACGTCGCGGTCGACCGTATCAAGGCGATGAGGCTGGGTCTCAGCCAAAAACAGGTCATTTCGAATATCATCACCGCGCTCGATTCCAACCTGTTCATCGCGCCTTCGATCTGGATCGATCGGGCGAACAACGATGACTATTTCCTGACGGTGCAGTACCTCGACGCCGCGCAGGGTTTTCAGTCCATCGACTCTCTCAAGGACATCCCCGTGCGCAGCTATACCGGGGAATCAGGGCACGCCCAAAGCGTACTGCTGAGAGACGTTGCGGATGTGCTTGCGGAGCTCCATCCTTCTGAGGCCGACCACTATGACATCAGGCGCATAGTGGACGTGCTGGTGTCGCCCAGGGGAGAGGATCTTGGCGGAACCGAGGCGGCCATCGCCCGCAAGCTTGAGAGCGACCTCAAGCTTCCTCACGGAGTTGACATATCCTTCCGCGGCTCGGTCGCGGCCATGAGAGCCTCGTTCAAGAGCATGGGGCTCGGACTGGTTATTGCCGTATTGCTGGTTTACCTGGTGATGGTGGCGCAATTCCGGTCGTTCCTTGACCCGTTTATCATAATGTTCGCGGTGCCAATGGGCCTGATCGGGGTCATCTGGACGCTCTATCTCACCGGCACCACGCTCAATATCGAATCGTTCATGGGAATCATCTACATGGTGGGAATCGCCGTCTCGAACGCGATTCTGCTGGTCGATTTCGCCAACGAGCGCCGGCGACAGGGTGACTCTCTTCGCAAGGCGACGGTTGAATCGGCCCGCATCCGTATGCGTCCGATCCTCATCACCGCGCTTGCGACGGTGATGGGCCTGCTTCCGATCGCCCTGACCTCCGGCGCGTCGTCGCCGCTGGCCCGGGCGGCTGTCGGCGGCCTGGCGGTTTCCACGATCCTTGCTCTGGTGTTGGTGCCCTGTATGTACGAACTGCTCTATGCGCGTAGGAATGAAGTGAATCGATGAAGATAGCAGCAAAGACAACGCTTGGTTTGGCCCTTGGGCTTGGGCTTTTGACGATGTACTCGTGCGCGAAGCCCGCAGATCCCGCGTCGAAGCCGCTAAAACCGATCGTCAGCGTGGTACGCCCTCAGCGCGGCGAGATCGCACGGACGCTGGTGTTGCCCGGCGACGTGGTCGGATACTACGAAACCGCGCTCCACGCCAAGGTAACTGGCTATTTGAAGCATATATGGGTCGATAAGGGCGACACGGTCAAAAAAGGCCAGTTACTGGCCGAGATCGAGGTGCCCGAGCTCAAAAGTAATTTCGCCCGCGCGAAGGCCGGTATGGTAATCGCGAAGATTACATACACTCGGCTCAAGCGCGTGCAGGAGAGCGACCCTCGGCTGGTGTCCCAGGAAGACGTCGACATGGCGTATGCGAAATATCGTGAAACGCAGGCCTCGATGCGAACGCTTGCGACGATGATTTCGTACACCCAGATCGTGGCGCCCTTCACCGGTGTGATTACCGGGCGATTCGCCGATCCGGGCGCACTGATTCGCGCCGGCGGCAACGATTTCGGTATCAACGAGACCTCGGGACTGATTTCCCCTGACGCGATAGAGGGCGCCGGTGGCCATCGTACCGGCGGCGGTCCGATCCTCACGCTCGCGGATATCGACAAGTTGCGCGTCTATGTGTACGTGCCCGAGGGGTCCTACCCTTATATAAAGCGCGGCACTCAGGCCGTCTTGCGCTTCGACGAGTTTCCCAATCGCGTCTTCAAGTCGCCGGTTGCCAGATTCGCCAAGTCACTCGACCTGGCCACGCGTACGATGCTCGCCGAGATCGATATCAGCAACCCGGACCACCTGATTTATCCGCGAAGCTACGTGCATGTAACGCTCGACCTGGTGCGCCATCCCGACGCGCTGATTGTCCCGGTCTCCGCGGTTCAAAGCAGCAGTCAGTCTTCTCACGTCCTGGTGGTCAAGGACGGCCGTATCGACATGGTCCCGATATCCACCGGCATCAATAACGGAAGGAATGTCGAGGTCACTTCGGGACTGACGTCGAATTCGGTTGTCGTATCCACGTACAGCAATACGCTGAACGCGGGTGAGCAGGTGCGGGTTCATTTCAGACCCGAAAAGACAGCGCAAAAGGCGGACAAGCCACGGCAGGGAGGTGACGCCTGAAAAGGATGCCGCATTCGCCTGGACGCCGGTCGCTGCAGGTTCGTGGGACGGCGCCGGTATTTTGAGTGCGCGTCGGCAAGCTCCGGCAATGGGACTCGGCCAGAAAAACCGTTTCGTGGGCGCCAAGGCCGGACGCGGCAGAGGTTAGGTCTTGTGAAAGACTCTCTCTCTTTCGCGGTGGCCGCCTTGCTCATCGTTCAAACCTGCGCCGCATGTATGCAGCCGCTTTCGAGCTTCACGGCCGGAGCTTCTTCCGCTCCCGCACTCGGGAGCCTTGGCTCCAGTGCGAGCGCGGGTTTCAGCGCGCCCCCGTCAACGCCGTCCGTTGACGCGGCCACACTGTCCAACGCCGCGCTGGCCGGAGCGCTTACCACCTACCTCAAGCACCATGAACTGCCGCTCGTTGGCGCCGACGCCGTGACCAGGCCCGACGGCACGCGCGAGGTCGTCCTTTACGGCTTTACCGCTACTAACTACGGCAAGTCGGACGCAGTGCGAAAAACCAGACTATTTCTGGATGATCCCTCCATTGCGATCACGAACCGAATCATAGTGCAGCCCTCACTCGCACAGGCGCGCCCGCGGCAGCAGTCGTGGAGCAGCGCCTCCGCCGGCACAGCCGGCGCGGCGCCCGGTGCCGGCGTGCCCTCGGGCGTAGGAAGCCTGCAGAGCTATGAGAGCCATGGCAGCGGCTTCGCAAGCTCCTCGCAGCCGACCGTGAGCCAAAGCGGGAGCAGTAGCTGGATGGGCACGGTGCTGCCGCTGGTCGGCATGGCCGCGCTCGTGGCTGGGGGCCTGGCCTTGGGTGGCCTGGGTGGCTTCGGAGGGTACGGCGGCGGCTACGGAGGGTACCCGGGTTACGGATACGGTTACGGCGGCTACCCCGGGATGTTCCCCTGAAGTGCTAATGGCGCGACATGGGTTCAGCGTGAGGCACGCCTTGAGCGGGCTCGTCAATCGCGCCTGAGGCACTCAGTTTCTTGAGACCCGCATGAATGCAGGCAAGCTCAGCCGCGGTATCGTTGGGATGAAGTTGTTGGCAATGGCCCGCGATTTCCGCGCCCATCATCCGGTAACTACTGCGCGCGTCAACGGCGCCCGGAAACGCGGCGCGGATGACTTCCCGCAGGCAGTGAATATTGTCGCCGGGCTTCGTCGCATACGGAAACCGGGCGTTGCACGAATGCATTCCCTGCTCGAGCAGCCGTCTCTGTTCCGCGGGCATCCTGTCCGCGACGAGCTTCATGCATTGGCCCCAATCCAGAGCGCGCTGTCGCCACTGCTCCGTGTTCTGCGGCGGCGAGGACGCCTCGGCCTGCGCGTTGCAAGTGCGGACACGGGCGATAAAGCTTTCATACGTCAGCGCGCGGGGTGCGCTCGAGGCCGCGCATGTGGAGCAGGCGGCCAGCAGAACGGCCGCCGCGCCGATCGTTCGCCGAAATGAGTTCCTGGTGAGTTTCACTTGACGCCGAAAATGCAATTGGCACGCTCGCGCGCGCTGGCCCCTCTGAACCTGCCTGCTTCCAGCCAGGCCGCCGTATCAGGCAACGTCCGGCCGTTTGCCGTGATGCGGTCTGAGCGTGAGCACCGGGCAGGGAGCGCCTCGAACGACGGCTTCGGCAACGCTGCCCAGAATCAGATGCTTCAGTCCAGTGCGACCGTGGGTTGCCATCACGATCAAGTCAACCTTAAGCGTGCGGGCCATGTCCAGCGCCTCGGTCTCCGCGATACCGCTCCTGATCTGAATTTCGTAAGGCACTTTTCCGGCAAGCATGTCGTGGGCAAGCTGTTCGAGTCGCACTCTCGCCTGCCGTTCCCATCGGGGGTTTTCGGGTATCGCAACCGGGCTGTCCATATCGGCGATAGGTATCTGCGCGACGTGAAGGAGATACAGCGAGGCGCCGTTCGCGATCGCCAGGTCGCGCGCAAGCTCCAGCGCAGCCGTCGAGTTTTCGTCGAAGCTGATTGGGCACAGAATCTTCGCATACAGTTGCATGACATTTTCCCTTCTTCGACTGGCTCGGTACCCGGCTATTGTGAACCGGCGCCGCAAGCGTACTCGAAAAGCGACAAACTTGATACCTTCGACAGCCGCCTCGTCATTTATATGGATATAAACCCGGGCTCACCGGGCTGGCGCCCGATCCGGAGCCAAAATCCGCAGGAAGGAATCGATCTGCATACGTCGGCAGTGCTGGAGCGAAGCGCTTCTCGGTATTTATCGCGCGCTTTCCGCTGCTTCGCGCTATCGCATAA
>JAJYMR010000181.1 GCA_021786815.1 Deltaproteobacteria bacterium | reverse complement strand
CGGAATAAATGTGAGCGGCCTGGTCCACGTCCAAACAGAGGACCGAGCAACGCACCTGATGAACCTGCTGGGCGAAATCCTCAGCCCTCAGTAAGTTTATTGGCCGACGAATGGGCGGAGATGCAGCGGAAGCGGTCCTTCCTGTGCATCTTGGGGAGGAGTAATATCGACCCAGAAGCTGACGTTCGGTGATGGCACCACGAACTACCGGAGTTCGGGCTTTGCTGACGTTAGACAACCAGCCAGTGAAAGGCAGGTAACTGGTGAATTCTGTTTAAAAACTCCGATGGGCACCGATATGGATCTCATTGGGGGGTCTTCACCCCATTACCCATAGAACGATTGTCGATCTTAGGGCTTCCTACGAGGCCAAATTTTTGGCCAGAGGAGTTGCACGCATACAGAAAGGAGTTTTTCAACACAATTTGGTGGTTAGCAGACGTTGATGTCAGGGAGTTAGTGAACGTCTACCTTACGATCAGACGAACGCGAGCAATCGACCCAGACCAGGCTCCCAGTAGTAGCACCGCCAAATCAATGAGAAATCAATCGTTCTTGCTACTCTGCCTGATCCGTGGAATCATCCGATAGGTTGTGCAATCGCTCGCACGAGGTCTTCATCGCGCTAGGCTTTGGACGGCTTTCCCCGACTGGCGAAACAATAAAATTTTTGGTGAATTGCATGGATGGCCCAAGCCAGAAGCGAGTATCAAGTCCGATCTCCACCGGCGGCGAGGGCGTGTTCTTCGAGCAACACGTCGCGGCGTACTGGCTAGCGCAGCTGCTCGTCCGCAGCATCCCGCCGATCCTGACCGATACCGGCGTCACCGAAGTCCATTTCCAGACCGAGCATCTCGGCTTCAATACGGACGACGTCCTCGTCGTCTGCGCGCGCGCAGGCGCGGCGATTGCGCGGCTCGTCGGGCAGGTGAAACGCAGCTTCACCATCAGTGCCGCCGACGACGAATGCAAGAAGGCCATTGGCGACTTTTGGAAGGATTTCAAGGAGGCCGGCGCCTTCAATCCCCAGCACGACCGCTTTGTCCTCGTGACGCTACGCGGCACGAACACGCTCCTCGAGAATTTTGTCGGGTTGCTCGACTGCGCCAGAGGCGCGGCCGACGGCGAGGAGTTCGAAAGACGGCTGTCCCTCGACGGTTTTATCTCGAAGAAGTCCGTCCATCAGTGCAACGAGCTTTGCGAGATCGTCAGCACACTGGAAGGGACGCTCGTCACCGCCAAAGCACTGTGGCCCTTCCTGCGCGTGCTGCACGTTCTGAGCCTCGACCTGCATACCTCCACGCGCCAGACCGAGGCGAACGTCAAGACGCTGCTCGCCCTCAAGTCAACCGATCCGGATCCTGTCGTGAGCGCGACGGCCGCGTGGGACGCCCTTCTGACCTTCGCGAGCGAGGCCGGGCCGGGCGCGCGGAGCCTGAAACGCTCCGACCTTCCAGCCGCTCTCGTCCAGGCGTACGGCGAGGTGGGCGCGAACGAGCAGCGCGTTCTGACGGCACTGAATAACCACACTGATTTTGTGCTGCGGAAGATCCGCACCACGATCGGACCGGCCTTCCATCTGCGGCGTCCCGGCATCGTCCAAAAGGTGCTTGCGGCCATCGAGGCGAAGCAAGTCGTCCTGATAACGGGGCCAGCCGGCAGCGGAAAATCCGTCATCGGGAAGGAAGCGGTGGCCTTTCTCTCCCGCGAATTCTTCGCCTTCGGGTTCCGGGTGGAGGAATTCGCCGTCCCTCACATCGACGAAACACTCCACAACAGCCAGATTCCGGCGCGAGCCACCGAGCTTCAGGCCATCCTCGGCGCGCAGGGCCGCAAGGTCCTCGTGATCGAGAGCGTCGAACGCCTGCTCGAAAAACCGACGCGCGACGCGTTCAGCGACCTCATGACGCTCGCCCAGGGCGACGCCGGCCTCGGTATCCTCATGACCTGCCGCGATTATTCCGTGGAGCAGGTGCAGGCCAGCTTTCTCCAGGCCGCGGGGATTGATCACGCGGTCATCGAAGTTCCGCCGCTTGACGATATCGAATTGCAGGAGGTCCAGGCCGCCTTTCCGTCGCTGGCAGTGCCGCTCGCCAACCCCGCCCTGCGTGAGATCCTGCGCAACCCGTACTTCATCGACAAGGCATTGCAGATTCCGTGGGATGCGGGACGTCCGCTTCCGGAGAATGAGCGCGATTTCCGCGCCGTCTTCTGGCGGCAGATCGTGCGCGCGGACCAGAATCCGGCCGACGGCATGCCGCGCCTGCGCGAAGTGGCTTTACAGGAGCTGGCGGTGCGCAGGGCTCGTGCCCTGTCGGATTACGTGCCAGCGACGGGACTCAATGCCGCAGCAATCGCCCTCCTCAAACAGGACTCCCTCGTTGTTTCGCCCGATACCAATGCTTTGCTCGTAGCCACGGCGCACGACGTCCTCGAGGACTGGGCCATCCTGCAATGGATCGAGGAACAGCACCTCACGGATGAGACGGCCTTCAAGGCACTGTCGTCAGCGATAGGGCCGCATCCTGCGGTGCGCCGCTCGTACCGGAAGTGGGTTGCCGAACTGGTCGACCGCGACGCACCCGCAGCGGACCGGCTGTTCAGCGCGGCCATCGCACAGGCCGACGTGCCCGCCCAGTTTCGCGACGATACGCTGGTGTCGCTGCTGAAAGCACCGTCGGCGTCCGAATTCCTGACGCGGCACGAGGCGGAGCTGCTCGCCCGCGACCGGGCCATCTTCAAGCGGGTCATCCACCTCCTGCGCGTCGCCTGTGTGACGTCGCCCGCGTGGCTTGCCGACGTGCGCGGCCACAGCTCCATCCTGAGCGTGCCGGACGGCGCGGTCTGGGCAACAGTCGTGGGACTGGTCCACCGCAACATCGGCAGATTCGGACCGGAAGACGCACCGCTGCTTCTCGCATTGATCGAGGATGCCGTGCGCGGCGTCAGTTGGTGGGCACCGGACATCGACGGGCCCGAACATGTCTCCGGCATTGCCCATTGGCTCCTCCCACGCTTTGACCACTACAGGGGAGGCGATGCGCGAAAACGCATTCTGAAGGTGATTGCGAAGATCCCGAAGGCCGACCCCGCGCGCTTCGAAGCCGTTCTGCGCGGGCAGATCAGGGAGGAACGCCACCGCGATCCCGTCGCCGAAGACTTCCGGGACATCCTTCTTGCGGGCCTCGACGGCGCGCCAGCGTCGCGCGACCTGCCGGACCTGTTGATCTCCGTCGCACTCGATACCTTCCTCGCGACGGAGGAGTATCTGCGCGAGGAACCCTACGGCCGCTCGTCGATCGACGTTGACCTTTACTTCGGTATCAAGGAAAACCTGCGCCACGATTTTTCCCCTGCCAGTGCCTTCCGCGGTCCGTGGATCAACCTGCTCACGCACCACCCGAGAAAGGGGCTTGAGTTCCTGATCCAGGTCTTCAATCACAGTGCCGAGTGGTACGCGCATCCGCGTCTTGGCGGCCGCCTCGAACCCGCCTGGGAAGTCGAGCTCACGTTCGAAGGCGGGACGACGCGCAAGCAGTGGGTGAACCCGCGCCTCTGGGGCCTGTACCGCGGTATGGCCGTCGGGCCTTATGTGCTCCAGTCGCTGCTGACGGCCTTCGAGAAATGGCTGCTCGATTACGCCAAGTCCCATCCCGAGGGGCTCGACGCCGTGCTCCTCGAAATCCTCCGGCGCAGCGATTCCGCCGCGCTCGCAGCCGTCGTCGCAAGCGTGGCGACCGCTCATCCTCACCGGTCAGGCGAGGCCCTTCTGGTGCTGCTGTCGGTGCAGGACTACATCGAGATCGACCGCAGCCGCATGGCCGACGAGCGCCAGACTTCGAGCCTCACGGGATTGTTTCCGTCCCTCCGCGCCGAAAACAAGATCTACGAAGAGGAGCGGGAGAAGTCGAACGCGCTGCCACACCGCAAGCATGACCTCGAAGCGGCCATCGCAAACCTGCAACTGGGCTCTCTGGCCCCGCGGGTTCACGCCATCATCGACCGCTACATCGCGGCACTGCCCGCCCCGGACAAGCGCAACAAGCGGGACCTCACATGGCAGCTTGCCCTTCATCGGATGGACTTTCGGCAGTACGACGTGGCCGATACCCAGCCAGCAGCGGACGAGACATCGGCGAGGGACGGCGAGGCGCCTCCGAAGAACTACATCCGCCTCGAACCCAAGCCTCCCGCTCCAGAATTGCAGCAACTCATTGACGAAAGCACGAAGCGCCTGGGCGAAATGAATGCCCGGCTGGGAGTTTACATGTGGGGCCTCCAGACCTTCCAGCGCGAGGCCGGTTCTGCCGACCCTGCGTGGTGGCGGGAGAAGCTGGCAAGTGCCAAGGGCATGGACCGCACCGCGGAACATCCGGACAACAGCCGCAACGCTCCGGGATTTGTGGCCGCCGTCTGCGTCCGCGATCACTGGGACGAGATGTTGCCGGAAGAGAAGGAGTGGTGCATCGATGTCATCTGCTCCGAAATCTCCAGGCACGCGGACCAGTGGGGAACCATCGACCGCGTACAGCGGTTCTCGATGCTTGCGGATCGTCCGTGTGCTTTCGTCGTGCCGCTGTTGCTCTCCAAGACCCTGACAGAAACCCAGACTCCACGCGTGCGCCAGGCCTTTATTGCAGCAGTGACCCATCCGATCGACGAGGTCCGCTGGTACGCCACCTGGGGCATAGACAACAAGTTCTGGGCCGCGAACCCCGCCCTTGCCCTGCGCGCCGTCAACGCCATCGCGACCGAGGCCGCGCTTGCCGATCGCAACTGGAACGCCGAGAAGAAGCGCTACGACAAGCGGCGCACACCGGACTCGATCTCCGCCGCCGCGGCTGAAGACGTCCGCCAGCGGTTCTGGATCGAGGGGGAAATCGCCGCAGATGCGCACGTCAGGTTCGACATCACTGAGATATTCGGAGCCGAGGCGAACGCGAAGGTGCTCGCGATCCTCGGCCAGGTGCCCAATGAGCCTCTGGCGGTGGCCGCACACCGACGCGCCAGCGAAGACCTGGTGGAGTGCTGGAACCGTGAGCATGATCGTTCTCCCGACCGGCGCGATAGGAACTTTCACAGGGAGCAGGCGATATCCGACCGCATTCAGCAATTTGCGATGCGGGCGTCAGACGCCGATGCCGAGCAAGTCCTCCAGCCGATGCTCGACGCTGTCGACCGGCATCCGCGCGAGGTCCACAACGTCATCCAGGGGTTCACGACCAGCGAGGACAGCAATCCCAACACACCGCACTACTGGTTCCTGTGGAACCTGTTTGCCGAGCAGGTCAAGCGCGCCAAGTGGCTCGCGCACTTGAACAGGGAGCATCCGCACGGCAGCGAGGTGCTGTCGACGATCTTCCTGACTGCGTGGTGGAAGGGCAACGTGCGGCACTGGCGGAGCCTGGAAGACTATGCCCACAATGTCGACGCGCTCTTCGACGCGCTACCGCCGGTCTGGATCGTGCTGGACAGTTACGTCCGTTTCCTTTACCACATCGGCGAGCGTTCCATGCCCGCTGCCTTTGTGCGCATCGCGAACGCGATCAGGCGCGGAAATCCCGCCGACATGCTGCGCGAGTCCAACACCGTCTTCATGCTCGAAGTTCTTCTCCAACGGCATGTCTACGCACGGCCTCTGGAACTCAAGCGCGATCCGGCCCTGCGGGAGGCGATCCTGTATGTGCTCGATGTTCTTGTCGAGAGCGGTTCTTCCGCCGCGTTCAGGATGCGGGACGATTTCGTGACGCCGGCCGCCTGACGCTCCCAAATTTTTTGCCGAGGAACTGGCTGAAAGACTCGCCGTGCGCTGTCTCAACCATTTACGCCATGCGCTCGGAGCGCCGCCCGCAATGAGGCGGAACAGCGACAGCTACCGATTGCCGAGGGGTCGCCCGATATCGCCCAGGCTTTGGGCAGGATTGTGGCTCGTAAGCCGGCCACCCAGCGTCCGTTCCACCGTTCCGCAGCGGAAGCGGACCTTCACATACAGTTTGGGAAGGGCTATTATCGTCCAGGAGCGGCCATACTGGTTTGTTCAGCCAAGTCTGTCAAATGACCGTTTGTGATAGCGTAACCATGCAGGCGCCCATGACTTTCTCTAATCAAGCGAAATTTGACAGTCGATGACTACGGTTAGAGAGCAGATTCAGAGCGCTGATGAGGCGATCCGTCGGAATATCGAATCGCTCACTGACCAGCGGGCATTGCTTTCCCAGAACGTTCTTTCACAGCTTCGAAACCTAGTCGAAGGAATTGCAGTTCGTCTCCATCTGGGTTCATCCGAGGCCGAGTACAACTACCCAGCGATCAGGCTCGCGCTTGCCTTCATCAAGGGCAAGGGCCAGTACCGCTTCCTGAGTAGGTTCCACAAGCTCCTCGAAGCGAGCGCCTCGCACTACACCATGGACGGTGACGCCTCCGAGCGTCTGATGCTCAAGTACTACGAGTACCTCCTGCGCATCCGCACTCTGCTCAAGGACAGCTACGGAATCAATGTGCTCATCAACCTCGAGTCATTCCCGATTGATCTCGACCCGTCGTTGCAGGAGTACCACGATAAAATCGCGGCCCGGATTGAGGCGCTGCCTTTAATAAAGGCAGATAGCGTGGCGCGGAATCGCTACTACATCCACAAGACACGACCGTTCTTTGTTCGTGGGCGCATCTACTACGAAGTAACCTTCTACCGAGCCGTCAACAAAGTCAGCAAGTTTGATCGCATCATCGCCTTCACCAGTATCGACATGACCGACAAGTACTCGGCCATGCTAACGCTCCAGCCTGACTCGATCGACGTCCTCGACCAGACGATGCCAATCATGATTATCCGCAACTGGGAGGTTTCAATCCGCCCCTGCGAGTTCAACAACTTCGCACGTCTTCTGGGCATTACCCTCGAGACCAACGTCGGCTCCACGGAGTATCGCTATTTGATGAACGAGCTCACGGTTGGCTCCGGCAGCCTGCTCGATCTTATCGACATGCCCGACGATCAATACGAAGCGAGCAAGGTCACGGGAACGGCGGGAGTCAACAAACCGCAAATCTTCCCAGTGCTCGATAAAGCACGCCGCATAGTGCGATCAGCGGCGCCGGGCTATAACGTCCTCCGTTACCTCATGCTGCGGATGCAAAACCAAGTATTGAAGTCCCAGTACAGCAGGGACAAGTGCAACCGTCTGTCTGACCTGAACCTAGGATACGGCTGCATCCCATTTGACACCATGCCGTTCTGTAGCTCACCGATGAGGCATAACCCGCGCTACTGGGACCTCGTCGAAAGCCTTGATGTGACCGGCCGGAACCACGAATTGCTCGCTCGACGCGTGAAGAACAACGTAGAGCGTCACGGAATCCTCTACACACCCGTGGTCGACCTCGAAGAGTTCGGAGACATCAACGACTTGATCTCCACGTATAACGGCAAGCTCTACTACACGCATACGGAGCGTCGGCTGGTGTTCGACAAGGAGCACATCTTCATCTATGGGTATGAAAACGACACTGTCTCCATTGTCGAGAAACTTCAGGAGTATGCATCGTCGGGGATTGCCGGCTACACGCAAGCCGTCGATCGGTGGCTCAATGAAACATCTCGTAGCATTGATGACCCGGTCAAGAGGGATGCGCTGAAACTGTTGTTCAGCCGGTCACGCGTGGCCTTGATTTACGGTGCGGCCGGAACTGGCAAATCAACGATGGTTGATCAAATCGCGCACTACTTCAACAACAAAGAGAAACTCTTCCTCGCGCACACCAACCCAGCGATCGATAACCTCAAGCGCAAAGTAACCGCGCAGAATTCGGACTTCCAGACGATTAGCAGCCAGATTCACAAGAGTGCCACCGGTCCAGAGTACGATCTCCTTGTAATCGATGAGTGCAGTACGGTCAGCAACGCTGACCTGATCAAGGTGCTGGAGAAGACCTCCTTCAAGCTGCTCGTACTCGTCGGCGACGTCTACCAGATTGAGTCGATCCAGTTCGGCAACTGGTTCAGCATCATCCGCTCGTTTATCCCCAGCACGTCGATCTTCGAGTTGACGACGCCTTTCAGGACCAAGAATGGCACACTCCTGGGTTTCTGGAACAAGGTTCGAACTATCGACAATGACCTCACCGAGGTCATAGCCCGCAACGGGTACTCGACCGTGCTCGACAAGGCGCTATTCGTTACCCATGGACAGGATGAGATTATCCTGTGCCTAAACTACGATGGCCTCTATGGCATCAATAACATCAACCGTTTTCTGCAAAGTAGCAATCCCTGTGCAGGTACCACCTGGCGGGTCTCCACTTACAAGATCGGTGATCCTGTCCTCTTCAACGAGACCGAGCGGTTCCGGCCGGTGATCTACAACAACCTGAAGGGTCGAATCGTCGACATCGCGCACGATAACGGTTGGATCCAGTTCGATGTCGAGCTTGATCGATCACTCAGCGAATTAGATGTGGACGGTAATGAACTAAAATGGATTGAAGGCTCGACCGTTCGCTTTACGGTCTACGACTACGACACAAGCGACGAGGATGACGACTCGCTGAACACAACAGTACCGTTCCAAGTAGCCTACGCCGTGTCGATACACAAGGCGCAGGGCCTCGAGTATGACTCCGTCAAGATTGTAATCACCGACGCCAATGAGGATGACATCACACACAGCATCTTCTACACAGCCGTAACTCGGGCACGCGAGCGCCTGCGGATCTTCTGGACGCCCGAGGCGCAGCAGAAAGTTCTGCAGCGCCTCCACCACAGCACCAATTCAAAGGACACCGATCTTCTCGCGAACCGACGTGGCCTCACGCCGGTTAACGAATAGGAATAACGCTTTGATCACGAATGGGACGTGACTGGCGTTGGGTTTACCAGAGGTCATGGATCCATACCATACAGGCGATGAATCCTTCTTTGACCTTCGACGAGCTGCTGGAGAAACTCGAACAGCTAAGCCCCTTCCTGCCCCCCCCGGTGTCAGCAAAGTGGGGTATAGCCGACGATCTAGCCGCTAGTGGAAATATGCAAATGAGCGATCAGGGTCGGATGATGTCATTTCATCGCAGCCAATGAACCTAAATTCGGCAGTTACCCCTGCT
>JAJYMR010000324.1 GCA_021786815.1 Deltaproteobacteria bacterium | reverse complement strand
TGACGATGCTGCTGTACTCGGCCTCGGGCGATGCGCCGGAGAACGAGCGATGGCGCTACCTGTTCGAGAAGGACGAGCGGTTTATCGAAAGCGGCGTGTCACCGAAAAAGCTTCCGCCGTGGCTTTCCGAAAAGGACCTCGATTTCTTCGCCGGCGAGTTCAAGCGGACCGGCTTTCGCGGCGGTATCAACTGGTATCGCAATATCGACCGCAACTGGGAACTGACGCCGTTTCTCGACGGTGCCAAAGTTCTCCAGCCGGCTATCTTCATCGCCGGCGATGCCGACCCGGTGCTCCCGATGACGGGCGGAACAAATGGAGCTTACGCCGCGCTCGACGTCACGATGCCCAACCTTAGAAAGAAAGTTCTAATCCCCGGCGCTGGCCATTGGATCCAGCAGGAACGGCCCGGCGAGGTGAACCGCCTGCTTATAGAGTTCCTGAAGAACCTCTGAGATGGCTCAGCGCAAACCTCAAAAGATGCAACCCGCCGCGAATCGCAAGCGCGGCGACGGCGCCAGTAGCCCGCGCCGCGCCGGGGCCGGGTTGAAGCCCAACGACCATGCCGTCAGGGCGCTCGGTATCCGGCTCGAGAAAATGCGCGCCGGTCACGCAACGATGTCGATGACCGTCACCGAGGCGATGAGCAACGGGCTCCGTCTCTGCCACGGCGGAATAATCTTCACGCTGGCCGACACCGCGATGGCTTACGCGAGCAATTCGCGCGGCGTGACCGCGGTGGCCGCGACCGCCTCGATCAATTTCGCAAGACCGGCTCGCTCCGGCGATCGGCTGGTCGCGAAAGCCGTCGAGCGTCATTCGAGCCGCCGCACCGGGCTTTACGACGTCGAGGTAACCCGCGACGATGGCGCGCTTATCGCAACGCTTCACGGCCGCGTGATGTTTCTTACCGACGGTTCCGGAAAAAACGGCGCATCAGGCTGACGCCGCGCGGCAGGGACGCTGTGCGAGCCTGCAATCCGGGCTCGCAACAATTCGGTGAAAGCGCGACGCTCAGATCTTGAAGCGCAGACTGAACGGAGGTCGTTTGGCTTATACGGCGAATTGGAACCGGAGAGTCAAAACGGAAATTCCGGTTCAAATAAGTTGCCCATTTTGGAGCGACGCCGGGAAAGTGCGAAATCAACTCCGACGGGAACTCGCGCAGGCGGCTTCCGGCGAGTAGGCTTGCGAAGGGCGATGCAGGCACAGCGGCGCGCTCAGAGCGTTGGCGGCAACTAAAGGTGTCCATGCTGGTATTTCTAATCCACGTTCGCGACCCGCAATTTTACGCCGTGCCGGCAGCCAGCCGCGCGAAAAACGGCAACCTGCGCATCATGGGGTTCCCACCGATCGGAATCATGTCGCTCTCCGCCGTGCTCAAGCGTGCCGGCCATGAATGCGTGATGTTCGACCAGGCCAACCCTGAGACTCCAAACCAGGTCATCGTCGAGCAGATTCGCCTGCGGCGGCCCCAACTGGTCGGGCTGAGTTTTCTGAGCGCGACCAGTTATCCCTACGCCAAGATTCTCGCCCGCCAGATCCGCGCCGTCGATTCCAAGGTCAAAGTCGCCATCGGCGGCGTCTTCGCGACGCTGAACGCGCCCCTGGTGAAACAGCAATGCGGCGAAGTGGATTTTGTCTGCCGCGGTGACGGTGAGCAGTTTATTCTCGACCTGGTTGAGCAACTCGACAATCCCACGGCTGTCGCCGGGCTCACCTGGGCACGAGACGGCCAAGTTGTAAACAATCCGGACCGCGCTGTCGAGCGCAATCTCGACCAGTGGCCTTTCCCGGACCGCGAAAGCCTCGCGCTTGACTTCATCGAGTCGATGCCGCTGGATGTGCCCGCGGTTCTGTCAATGGACCGTTTCACCACGATGCAGGCGTCGCGCGGATGCCCGCGGCAGTGCGTTTTCTGCGACATTCCGAGCTTCAACCACGGCAAATGGCGCTCCCGCAGCCACCAGCACGTGCTCGCGGAATTCAATCATCTGAAGGAAAACGGCTACGGCGCCGTGTACTTTGTCGACGATCATTTCCTGTTGCAACCCAAGCGGATCGAAGCCATCTGCAAAGGGCTGATCGACAGCGGTCCGACCATCCACTGGGGATGCGAGGGCAGGGTCGATTCGGTCGCCGAGCATCTGTATCCGTTGATGGCAAAGGCCAATTGCCGCACTGTGATGTTCGGGATCGAGAGCGGCAGTCAGAAGGTCCTCGACCGGCTCAAGAAGGACCAGACCCTTAAGGGAGTTGAGACTGCGGTCACGAACGCCAAGCGGGCGGGAATCGAAACCGTGCACGGCTTCTTCGTGGTCGGCAGCCCTGACGAGACCGTGGCCGACCTGAGGGCGACTTTTGATTTTGCCTCGAGGCTTCCGCTCGACACGTTCAACTTCAACCGCCTATGCGTCTATCGCGGCACCTCGTTGTGGCAGGAATATGTCCGCCGCAACCTGGTCGACGAGGCCCACGACTGGTTCAAGTTTTTCAAGTGCTCCGAGATCGATCCGACCTGCCTGCCGGGTGAAGTGATCAACCGGGAGCGCAGCGCGGGCTTCCGCAGAATATTCGTTTACAAGCTGCTTCATTATCCGCTGCAGACCGTTCGGCTCCTGCGCCGTTTCACGCGCTTCATGCCGATGCGCAGCGTGGCTTACCTGATTTTCAAGCCCTTCCTCGGCCAGCGTCGCGGACCCACGCCGGCTGAGACGCTTTCGCGCGCCGTCGAGCATGCGGAACCTGAGGACTCGGCCGCGGCCCCCGCCCAAGCCACCGACGCGCTGTTCGAGCAGGCGCTGGCCGTTGGATCCAGCGGTAACGGCCCGATGAAGTAAGCCGCCTGCCGATCGAGTTCCTGAAGAACCTCTGAGACGGCGCGGGGCGACAGGCGGCGCGCGCGATGCGCATGCGGCCGGCCTGGGTTATGAGCTATTATTAATAAGGGCGCGCAGCCTCGATGATCCGCGTCGGGCGCGACCGGTACGCAAGCCAAGCCCGCTATCCGAGCCGATACAAGCCGATTAGCGGTAATCCGCGACAGCGCGACGGTCAGATCTTGAAGCGGATATGGATGATGTCGCCGTCGCGCATCACGTAGTCGCGTCCTTCGAGCCTGAATTTGCCCGCCTCTTTCACCTTTGCTTCCGATTTGAGCTCGGCGAAGTCCTCGTAGCCCATTACCTCGGCCCGAATGAAGCCGCGCGCGATATCCGTATGGATTCTTCCCGCCGCGTCCAGCGCCGTCGCGCCGCGTTCGAGCGACCACGCGTGCGCCTCGGGCTCGCCAGCGGTGTAAAACGTGATGAGGCCCAGGTGATGGTATAGCGCCGCAATCAGGCGATCGCGCGCCGGAGCGTCCAGCCCCACCGCCGAGAGCATCTCCTTCTGCCCCGCTTCGTCGAGTTCCCACAGCTCGGATTCGAAGGCCGCCGCGAGCCGGAACACGTCAAGGCCGTGCGCGCGGATCGTCTCGCGTTCGCTATCGGTAATCTCCGCAGTCGCCGCCTCAACCTCGCAGTTCACGACCACAAGCGCAGGCTTTCGCGAGAGGAATCCGAAGCTCGAGAACGCCTGGAGCTCCTGATGGGTCATCTCGAGCATGCGAAGCGGCTTGCCCTCTTCGAGCCATTTGAGAACCCGTTCGAGCGCCGCGCGCTCGAAATCGCTGCCGCTGCGCTCCTTCTTGAGGCGTTCGAGCCGGCGCTCTGTCTGATCGAAGTCGGCGAAGACGAGCTCGCCCTCGATACTCTCGATAGCGGCCGCGAGTTCCTTTCGGTTGCCCACGAATTGCGGCACCACGATCAGCAGCGCTTCGAGATCGCGGATGAGCGGAAGCAGGCTCGCGTCGAGCGCGGCGCCTTCCTTCTGCTCCTTGGGATTGGGCGCGAAATCGACAACCGTAAGCTCGACGGGGATCTTCTTCTTCGAGCCGAAGATCGCCTCCAAATTGTCGAGCCGCGGATCTTGCACCTTGATTTGGCCCAGGCGCGCGCGCGCTTTTCCTTCGGCTGCTCCGTGAATAGGCGCAAGCCCGGTCAGGGCGTGAAACACTGCCGATTTTCCGGCGCCTCGCGCGCCGATTATTCCCGTCTTCACAGCCTATCAAGCATGGCAGACATCACGGCCGAGCGCATCCTGCCCGGCCGGCTATCCGAAGGACACAGCTCAGAAGAAGCGCCTCATGCGGATGAGGGACGGTTTAGCCGCGGTCGAACCGCCCTCGGCTTGACAAGAGGCTGCCATGTGCAATTACTGACCATCTATTCAATACGGACCGGAGAGCGGTGCGATGGCACAGGCGACAGATCCTGGAAAAGTCCTCGACCGTCCGAACGGCAACGGCGGCGAGGAGAACGGACTTGCCCGCTACGAAATTTCCTTCGGGCAAGCGGACACGCGGTGGGCTGAGATGCTCGCGCGCAACGCCGAGCGCCTGCTCAAGGGCAGCTATTCATTCCATTGGCTCAAGACCGACCCGCCCAACTTCGGCCGGCGCGCCAAGCCGTCGTCGCGCGGGCTGACGTACACAGACATTAATAATGTCCGTCCCTACGGCGAGGTGCCCGAGCACGTCGATTGGAAGAGTTTCGCGCCGCGCGGGGCGTTGCGCGATCCGTACCGCGCCGAGATGCCGATAATCGAGGACTACACGGTGCTCGACTCGTGCGAGGTGTGGGCCGACAACGTCATCACGCTCTACGAAGAGGCGAAGGCGCGCCAGTGGAACGCCACGCGCGATATCCCGTGGGAGGAACTCAAGCCCCTGCCCGACGATCTCGAAAAGGCCACCTGCCAGCTCTGCACCTTCCTGACCGAGGTGGAATTCGTCGCCGGCGACTTCCCGGCCAAGTGGATGTACCGGATTCCACAGGACTTCCTCGAAGTCAAAAGTTTTCTCAGCACGCAGATCATGGACGAGGCGCGCCATCAGGAGGTGTTCCGCAAACGCGCGATCGCGGGCGGCGGCCTGATGCATTCCGCGCCCGGTTTCGAGTGGGCGCTCAAGGCGATCCTCGACGCGCCCACGCACACGATGGGCACGTTCCTGCTCAACCTGCTCGGCGAAGGGCTGGTGCTCTCGATTTTCCGTTCCGGCGAGATGATCGCCAAGACTCACGTGGACAAGGAGATCTTCCGCCGCTGCATGCAGGACGAGGCGCGGCACGTTTCCTACGGCGTGATGCAGTTCAAGTACTATCTCGACAATAACCACGACCGCGAGGGTGCACTCGAACAACTGCATCGTTTCGCCGATATCGGCGAGCGCGTCATCCTTACCGCCTTCACCGAGCCTGCACTGGTCGAACCGGTCGCGATTCTGCTCGGCGGCGGACTCGACAAAATAGACAACGGCATGGAGGGCATGGCGCATCTGTGGCGGATGTTTATCGACGAGTATCTGCAGCGATGCGCCCGGGCCGGCTTCGAGCGCCGCGAGCGATGCAAGCTGCCGCTCGATTTCCCGTGGAGGCAGGGGTGAGCACGGCGAATTCCGCTGCCGATGAGCGCGGCCCGGCGGTCGCGTTTCCGTCGCTCGAATGGTTCCGGCGGCTCGCCGACCTGATGAACCGCAATCGCGCCCTGCACGAGCATCTCGGCTATATCGATTGCGTGGCCGGTTTCACGATAACCGACGGCGGAGCCGGCGGCCGGCCCTTCAGCGTTCAGGTGACGTTCGAAGAATTCGAGGCGGTTAACGTGCGCGAGGCTCGACCCGAGGACGCGTCGCGGGCCGACTTCACACTCGAAGCCGCCATGAGCACATGGCGCGAGATGATCGAAAATATCGCGCGCGGAGGCGGACGGCCCGATCTTACGCATACGCTCAACTACCTGAGCCACATGGGCGAACCGATCGCGGTGCGCTCCGACGACACGATGCGCCGCGACATGTACTTCCGCTACAACCAAAGTCTGCAGGAGTTCGTGAACGCCTCGGCACAAATCGCGACGGCTTTTCGCGAGAATTGAGCGGTGGTCGCTCCGATCGCGGCGATGCGAACCGGACATTTCTATATCGACGAGACCTGTATCGGATGCGGCGCGTGCGAGCACGCCTGCCCGGGCAAGGTTGACGCGATCTACCGCGTCGAGGGCGACTTCCTCGGGCGGTTCGCGATCGTTCTCGAGGAGTGTATCGATTGCGGTTTCTGCGTTCCGCTTTGCCCGGTCGATTGTATCCACGACGCGCGCAAGGAAGGGATCATCGAGGGCAGCGGCGGGTACACGAGGATCAAGGAACTTCAGGCGTGGGCGCGCTCGCGCAACTGAACTCCCGGACACGGCACGCGAGGACATCGATGCCCAAGGCACCTGCTGACTACCGGATGCGTTATCCGATCGACTTCGCCGATATCGACGCAAGCGCCCGTCTGAAGGTCGTTCAGCTTTACGCCGCGGACCTCGCTAAATCGCGCGGATTCCTGTGGCTCCCACCGAACGGAGACCCTAAGACCTGCGTCATCATGGCCCATCCGCGCGCCGACTTCAGCCATCATTACTCGATTCCCTATTGGGTCGAAGCGGGATTCGCGGCGTTTGCGCTCAACACGCGCTATCTGAACAACGACGCGACGATGCTGCACGAAAACCTGATGCTCGATCTGGCCGCGGGGATGCGATTTCTGCGCGACGAGGCAGGCTTCGAACGCATCGTGATGCTTGGCAATTCGGGCGGAGGCTCACTGTTCGCGTACTACGACGCGCAGGCGCGTGCGCCCAAGGGCGAGCGTATCGCGTCGCCGCCGGGCGGCGGCGCGCCCGATCTCAACCGCTTCGATTTGCCCACCGCCGACGGCTTCATCGCGCTTGCCGCGCATCCCGGACAAGGCGTCGTCCTGATGGGCTCGATGGACGCCGCGGTCGTCGACGAATCCGATCCGCTCGCGAGCGATCCCGCGCTCGACATGTACGACGCGCGAAACGGCTTTCGCACGCCGCCCGAGCCGAGTCATTTTTCCGCGGATTTCATCGCACGTTACCGAGCCGCCCAGCGCGCCCGCGTCACGCGAATCGACGCGATCGCGAGACGGCATATCACGGAGGCTGAAAACGCGCGCGCGGCGATGCGCTCCGACGGGTTCAAGTCGGCGCCCGCGGATTATCGCCATTTCATGGAGCGGCGCGCGATGGCGCCGCGGATGATGGCCGTGTACCGGACGCAGGCTAACCCGAATTACCTCGATCTCTCGTTCGACGCGTCAGAGCGCGCGGTCGGCTCGATAATCTCGCCGCGTCCCGACCTTGCGAACTATCATGTCTTCGGCCTTGGCCGGATCGTCACGCCTGACGCGTGGCTCTCGACGTGGTCGGGGCTTTCCTCGTACGCACAGATGGCGTCGAACCTGCCGAGGGTAACGGTGCCGACGCTGGTCGTGGGCGCGAACGCCGACCAGGACATCTTTCTTTCCGACGTGCGCGCACAATACGAAGCGTCAGGCGCACGCGACAAGCAAATCGCGTTCGTCGAGGGCGCGGATCACTTCATGCGCGCCGGCGGAGCGAAGGCCAATCTCGGCGACCCGCGGCCGCGCCTGATGAAGCTTCTGTGCGATTGGACGCGAGAGCGTTTCGCGCCCTGATACGGACGCCGCACGTCCGATGCGCCCGCGCCGCGGCTAATCGGCGTACGCGGTCACGACGAAACAATCGCCCGTGGCCGCGCGGCGCGACTCGAAACCTGCGCGAACCTCGTTGAAACGTCCTGAATCCAGGTCGCATCGAAGCGCCGCAAGTCCGGCGCGCATCGCCGCGGCACCCATCGCCGCAAACACCGGCACGGCCGCGCGAAACCGCTCATCGAACAGCAGCTCAGGCCGGTTGCGCGCAGCCTCGAACGCGGGCCACCGTTCACTCGAACGGACGACCGCTCTTGCCCTTGAGCGGACGAAGCCGGCTCTGAGTGTCGCGGTCACGACCGTGCCGAGCGCCGGATAGGACATCCTAAGAACAGAGTCGATTTCGGGAAAGTAATGGCGATACCAGAGGCTCTCGAAGTTGTCGCGCGTAACCGCATCGATTACCACGCCGAGACGCACGACTCGCCGCAGTTCGCGAAATATTACGTCGAGATCGTCCGCGTCGCCTGAGACGTCGAGTAGAACCGCGCAATCGAGCGAGGCTCGACGAAACGGGAGCGCGAGCGCGCTCGCGCATACCGCACCAAACCTGCGGCCCTGTCTCAGTCGGGCGAGTCTTTGCTGGTCCGGGTCCGCGACCAATGTTTCGAGGCCCATCCGCGCCAGCGCGTCGAGTCGGTCGAACGCTTCGGCACCGATTTCGAGCACGCGATGCGAGCCCATCTCCTGAACGCCGGACACGACGGCTTCGACAACGGCGGGATCTTCCTGGGCATGGCTCTCGCCGTCCTGAGCAAACAGCTCGTAACCGGTGCCAGAAATATCCAATGTTATCATAGCGATGTTATCCCACTATCTGAGCTTGCATCGCGCGCAACGTTCAAGCAAACCCCGCGCAGGCGGGCAACTGTAGGGGTTGCCGTACGAGCGCGTATCCTCGATATGGAAGGCGGGAAAGGCCATTTCTTCGCCCGGCTTACGGCTCTGAGGATAGCGGCGAGGCTGCGGGCGCAAAACGTCCCGAAGCCGGCCCGGAGGTTAGTGCCGCTGGCGTCCGGCGGAGCTTGAGCACGGGCGTTTCGCAGGATTGAGAAGAGCGGGAGTCCATGGAGGTGACGAAATCGCGCGCGATCTTCCGGCGACGCCCCACTTTTCAGTTCGACGCGCCTCGGCTAAGGTTCATGGTTGCCGCAGCGCTCGCGCGGACTCGTGTCGAAGCGGTTGGGCCTTGCGCGGGATAAAGTCGCCGCTTGAGTTTTGCGAGTCCTGTGCTGGAAAGGGGGCTTGATGCTGCGGTGTTAGAGAGGCGCGACCAGACGCCTTGGCCGGAATGTGGCCGGGTTGCCGCGCGGCGCTTGCTCGGAGGGCCACCCTAGCTCAGTCGGTAGAGCAGCTGATTCGTAATCAGCAGGTCGTCGGTTCGAATCCGACGGGTGGCTCCAAACCTCAAAGCCCTTCTCTCCGTGCGGTTGTCTTCTCGCCGGACCGTCCCGAAACTTGCTTCGCGGAAAGCGTCGGACT
>JAJYMR010000208.1 GCA_021786815.1 Deltaproteobacteria bacterium | reverse complement strand
CACGCCGGAGCTTCGCGTGCTCGATTGGTTCCAGCCCGAGGACGCGGAGAGTCTCAACGCCCGCGACCTCGAACTCGGCAGCTCGAGTCCGTTGCTGATTCCGCCGGTTGACGGGCGCGCGACGCTGGTTGTCGGCGCGAAGGACGGAAGCGTCTTCCTGCTCGATCAGCGAAGGCTCGGGAAATGGAGCCATGCGCTCGAGAGAATCAAAGCCTTCGTGGCCGGCGCCAAGGGCGCCCCCGCCTATCTTCAAATCGGCGACCAGCACCTCGTCTTCGTCAGCGGTTCCGGGATGCCGGGATTGATCTGTTACGATCTTGAAGTCAAAAACGGCGCTCCGAAACTGGTCGAACGATGGAACGCAGGCGTCGCGTTTGGAAAATATTCGGGCTCGCCGATGGTCGCGAAGACGGGGCGCTCGGCGACCGTGTGGATCGTTGACGCGGGCGGCGATTTCTCAAAGCCCGGCGTCCTTCGCGCCTACGACGCCGTCAGCGGAAAGCCGCTTTTCGATTCGTCGCGCAGCCCGTCCGACAATCTCGGTCCGGTGCCGCGCTTTCCAAATCTTGGATTCGGAAGCCGAAGCGTCTTCGTCGGCACGTTACGCGGATTTGCCTGCTATCGCCTGATCGCGGGCAAGTGAAACGGCGCGAACGCCAGGCGCTAGCGGCGGCGCGCCGCGAAGATCGCGCGCGGCTCTTCGAAATAGACGCATTCGACGCTCTCGAAGCCGGCTTCACGAAGCCATCCAAGATGCGCGTCGAGACCACCCGAAATCGTCGGCAGGTCGAGATCGAGAAACGTTCCGCCCGGCTTGAGCACGGAGAAGATCGCGCGGTAGCACGCCGCGATCAGTTCAGGGCGGCGCAGGTTGTGAATCGCGATAGCGGACACGGCAAGATCGAACGGTCCGCCGATCCGCGCCGTCCATTCGTCGCCTGCGAGATCGCCCGTCACGAAACGCACGCGCCGTGGGAAATCGTTGAGCCGCTCGCGAGCCCGAGCGAGCATCGGCTCCGAGTAATCGAGCAGTGTCGCGCGCGCATTCGGAAGGGCGCGCAGCACCTCCTCCGCAACCAGCCCGTCGCCGGCGCCAATGTCGAGCACTTCGATTTTCGCGTCGTTTGAAACGCCCGCATGCGCGAGCATCGTACGCACCACCGCGCGGCGCGACTCGCGCTTTAAGTCGCCGGCCAGCCATTCGTCAACGTAGTGCTCCGAATGCCAGTCGTGCTCTTCGAGATGATGCCGCCGGAAATCGTCCGCCATGCCGTCTGCGAAGCGACGCTTCGCAAACGATTATAACCCGTTCGCTCGCGGGATTCCCCAGCGCCCGGACCGGCCGGTGCGCGGCTCCCCGAGCCTTATCCGAGACGCGCACGCGCCTCGGCGCATTGCGCCGCCGCGCGAAAAGCGCCCGCCGCGCGCTCGAAGCTGTCGAACACGACCAGTCCCCGTTCGCGCGCCAGATGCTTTGCGCGCGCGACGATCTCCTCGACGTGCGCCGGATGGAGCACCACGGCGAAAGGCTTGCCCGAGCGGCCGGCGAACTCGCCGACCTTGTCGAGCAGGCCGGTTATCTCGTCCTCGTGCGTGGCCCATCGCGAGGCTCGAAGGCCGGTGCCGATCTCCAGCACGATCGCATCGATTACCGGGTCGCGGTCGAGAATCGCGAGAATGCGCTCGAGATTCCCGAGGTGCATTCCGCCGCCGATCGTTCCGCCTGCGTCGAGCGGGTTGCGGTAGCTTCCGCCCACGATATTGAAGAAGCTTTTCAATTCGTCGTACGAGGACTCGGACAATGCCGGTATTTCCAACCCTGCGCCCGCGAACGTATCGGTGATTACCACCGATTGCCCGCCGGTCATCGCGACGAGTCCCATCCTGCGTCCCTTGAGCGGCTTGCCGCGCGCGACAAGCTCGACCGCGTCGAGCATCGCATCCAGGCTCTCCACCTGGACCGCCCCGCTCTGACGCATCATCGCGCGCCACACCGCGTCGGGCGTGGCGAGCGAAGCCGTGTGCGAGAAGGTCGCGCGCGCTCCGGCCTCGGTTACGCCGCCCTTCCATACCAGCACCGGGATTCGGCGCGCCGCGCGGCGCACGCTTTCGAAAAAGCGCCGGCCATCGCGCACGCCCTCGATATACATCCCGAGCACGCGCGTCGCCGGATCGGCGGCCATCATGTCGATATAGTCGGCGGCCTCGAGCACCAGCACGTTTCCAATCGACGCGGCCGTGTTGATTTTGATTCCGCGCGCGGGCGCCTGCATGCAGAAGTTGATCGTATGGGTTCCGCTCTGCGAGATGTAGCAGACGTCGCCGCCCGCGCCGGTCGTTTCTTCGGGAAAATTGCGCAGTCCGACCGCAGGACTGTAAAGCCCCATGCAGTTCGGCCCGACCAGGGCGATATCCGAGCCGAGCGCGTTCTCCTTGAGATCCTGTTCGAGGCGGACGCCGAGTTCCTCGCCGGTTTCGGAAAAGCCCGAGGTGAAGAAGCCGATCGCTCCGACCTTGTTCGCGACGCAGTCCTTCAGAATCCGCGGCGCAACCTGCCGGGGCACCGCGCTCACCGCGTAGTCGACGCGCTCGGGGATTTCGGCGAGGCTCTTGCGGTTATCGACGCCCATCGCCTCGATTCCGGGAATCTCGTTGGGATCAATCTGCACCGAGTAGAGCTTGCCGGTGAAGGTGCTCATCGCGCGCAGCCACATATAGCCGCCCATCCGCTTGTCGCCGATAACCGCGACCGTCTTCGCGGCGAATGCGCGCTTCAGGTTTTCGATTCGCGCCACCTTGTTCGGATCGGGTGCGGGCGCGGCCTTGGGCTCGCCGAGAAGGATCCGCGCGTCGAGCACGCGGACGCCGTCGGGATAGGCGGCGATTGGATTCAGGTCGATCTCGCGCACCTCGGGATTTTCAGCGGCGAATCGCGACAGCGCCGCGACCAGGTTTGCGACTGCATCCGTGTCGCCCGCGAGCCTGCCGCGCACGCCGCCGAGAAGCGGCGCGCCGCGCAGTTCCGAGAGCATCGCGCGCGCCTCGCTCTCGTCAACCGGCGCGAGCCGAAGCGCGGTGTCCTTCAGCACCTCGACGAAAACGCCGCCAACACCCGCCATCACCAGCGGCCCGAAACGCTCGTCGCGGATTATCCCGGCGATAAGCTCAACCCCCTCCGGCGCCATCGCCTGCACCGCGACGCCCTCGAAGCGCGCGCCCGGCGCCTTCGCCGCGAGGTTTCGCCGGATGCGCTCGAAACCGTCGCGCACCTCGGCCGCGGAGTTGAGCGCGAGAAGCACGCCGCCGACTTCGCTCTTGTGACTGACTTCAGGCGAGATAACCTTGAGCACGACCGGGAATCCGATTCGTTCGGCGGCAGACGCGGCCTCGTCGGCCGTCGCCGCCGGTTCGGGTATCGCGGTCGGGATTCCGATCGACTCGAGCAGGCGCTTTGATTCAATTTCCGAAAGCGCCGCGCGCCCATCGGAGAGTGCGTGGCGGATGATCCTGGACGAAGTGGTGTCATTCACGCTTGAGGCGTATAGCAAAGCTCGTAAAACAATTGAACCTTCGGGAGCATTCACGATGTCCGAGGAAGCCTCAAGGCCGCTCGTCTTCGTAACCCGGCCGATAGCAGAGCAGGCGCTGGCGGAGCTTGCGGGCTTCGCGCGCGTCGACCTGTGGGAGGACGAGATGCCGCCGCCGCGCGACGTCATCCTTGGGCGTATCGCCGGGGCCGACGCGATTCTGAGCCTTCTGACCGACGGGATCGACGCGGCGGTTATCGCCGCGGCTCCGCGCCTTCGCGTGATAAGTAATCTTGCGGTTGGCGTGGACAATATCGATCTCGACGCCGCAACCGCCTCTGGCGTCGCGGTCGGGCATACGCCCGGCGTTCTCACCGAGACGACGGCCGACCTCGCGTTCGCGCTCCTTATGGCCGCGGCGCGGCGAATCGTCGAGGCGGACTCGTACACGCGGCAGGGGCGATGGCGCACGTGGGGACCGCGCGTGATGCTCGGGCGCGACGTGTTTGGCGCGGCGCTCGGAATAATCGGATGGGGCGCAATTGGGCGCGCGATGGCGCGGCGGGCGGCGGGCTTCGCGATGAGAGTGCTGTACGCGGCGCGCGCCGATAAGCCGCACCAGGCCAGGATCGGCGCCACGGGTCAGGAGATCGCGGGAGCGAGCGCGGTGGCGCTCTCCGAACTGCTTGGCGAGTCGGATTTCGTCTCGCTTCACGTGCCGCTCACGCCTGAGACGCGCGGGATGTTCGGCGCGCGCGAATTCCGCGCGATGAAGCCGGGCGCAATATTGATCAACACGGCGCGTGGCGAAGTGATCGACCAGCGCGCGCTTTACGAAGCGCTCGCCGCGGGGCATCTCGGCGGCGCCGCGCTCGACGTTACCTCTCCCGAGCCGATCGCGCCCGACGATCCGCTGCTTAAGCTGCCGAACGTGATCGTGACGCCACATATCGGAAGCGCGAGCCAGGCGACGCGGCTTCGGATGGCGCAAATCGCGGTCGGAAACATCCGCGACGCGCTCGCCGGCCGTCTTCCCGCGTACTGCGCCAACCCCGCTGTCAGGCTCAAGACAAAAATCGCCTGAAAAGCATCACCGCCCGGCGCGCCTTCCAAAAAGGCGCTTGCGTCTTTATTGACTGAATGAGTCATTCAGTTATATACTCGGCAATACGGAAGGAGAACATGACCAGGACCAGACCCGCCGGGCGCATCGCGAGCCTAATCGAGGCCGCCGCCCGTGTTTTCTCGCTGAAGGGCTTCCGCCGCGCGCAGATGGCCGACATTGCCCGCGAAATGGGCGTTTCTCCGGGCCTGCTCTACAGCTACGTCGAGAGCAAGGAGGCGCTCTTCTATCTCGTCTTCGATCAGGGTTTCGGCCAAAGCCCTGCCGAGGCGCCCTCGCTTCCGGTGCCCACGCCTGCGCCCGGCGCAATCGCCGAACTTGTCGCGGAGCGCTTCCGGACCGAGGCCGCGATGCCCGCGCTTTCGGCCGCTCTCGAGCACCCGCGCGCCGAGAACCCATTCGCCGAACTGGAAGCGGTCGTCCGCGAGCTTTATGCGATCCAGTACCGAACCGCGCATGCGACCACGATCCTCGATCGCTCCGCGCTCGACATGCCCGAGCTCACGACGCTGTTTTACGGCAAGATGCGCGGCGGAGTCGTCTCGCGGCTCACGCGCCTTATCGAGTCGCGTGTAAAGGCCGGGCAGTTCCGGCGCGTGCCGCATCCCGCGGTTGCGGCGCGGCTCATCGTCGAGACCTCCAACTGGTTCGCCCGAAACCGCCGTGGTGATCCCGCCTCGCAGGACATCACCGACGAGGCCGCCGAACAAACGACCGTTGACTTTATCGTGAACTCCCTGGTCGTGACGTCAGGAAACCGGCCGAGGCGCACGAAGCCTGCGAAATCAGTGCCGCCACGCCGCAACATCAAGGGGCCGCATCGCGGTTATTTGGTTCGATGAACAGACGGGCATTCCTGAAAGCGATTGGCTCGGCGGCGCTGCTCCCGATGCTGCCGAGTCGGCTGCGCGCGGCTACGAATTTCCGCCGGGTGCGCCCCTCCGATGCGGCGTGGCCGTCGAAGGCGGCGTGGAAGCGGCTCGACGATGCGGTCGGCGGAAATCTGGTTCCAGTAAAGTTTCCTCTTTCGCTGTGCAAAGCCGATCCGACAAGCGCCGCCGCCGAGCGCGTCTGGGCGGACCTTAAGAATCCATACTATATCGGCGATCATCCGGGGCTCACGCAGACGCTCGGATGGGTTGACGCGTGGACTTCCAGGCCAAGCGTCTACGCGGTCGCGGCAAGAAATTCCGAAGACATCGCGGCGGCCGTGAATTTTGCCCGCGAAAATAATTTGCGCCTCGTCGTCAAGGGCGGCGGCCATAGCTACCAGGGCACGTCCGACGCACCCGATTCGCTCCTGATCTGGACGCGGCACATGAACGATATCGCGATGCATCCGGCGTTCGTCCCTGCGGGATGCGAGCACGCTGTTAAGCCGACGCCGGCTGTGACGGTTGGCGCCGGAACCATCTGGATGCAGGCGTACAACGCGGTAACGACCAAAGGCGGGAAATACGTCCAGGGAGGCGGATGTACGACGGTAGGCGTCGCGGGCCTGGTGCAGAGCGGCGGCTTTGGAAGCTTCTCGAAGCATTACGGGACGGCCGCGGGGAGCCTTCTCGAAGCCGAAGTAGTCACTGCCGACGGCCAGATTCGTATCGCCAATGAATGCAGCAACCCCAATCTGTTCTGGGCGCTCAAAGGCGGTGGAGGCGGCACCTTCGGCGTCGTGAGCAAATTGACGCTCGCTCTTCACGATCTTCCCGAGTTCTTCGGTATCGTCAGCTTCAAGGTCAAAGCCGCGTCGGACGATGCCTATCGTCGCCTCATCCGCGAGTTCGTGAGTTTCTACAGTGAGCATCTCTTCAACGATCATTGGGGAGAGGAGGCCCACGTGAATCCCGACAACACGCTCGGCATCGACATGGTCTCCCACGGATTGGACGCGGAGCAGTCGAAAAAAGTTTGGCAGCCGTTTCTCGACTGGGTAGCCGCTTCGCCGCACGCGTATTCGATTGAGGGTCGCCTAACAATCGGAGGCATCCCGGCGCGGCACATGTGGGACGTGCAATGGTGGAAAGGGCATTGGCCTGAAACGGTCTTTCCTCGAAATGGCAATCCCCTGCACGCACTGCTTGACGACATCCTCGTCCACTTGATGCGAGAGCCTGTTCTCGATTTCGACGCGCGCCCTGGCGCGGGACCTGATAATGCGTGGTGGAAGGGAGACGGCGGGCAAGTCGGATGGTTCATCTGGGGATACGAATCGCTGTGGTTGCCCGCCTCGCTGCTCGAGGACAACGCTCAGCAACGTCTTGCCGACGCGCTTTTCGCAGGCTCCCGCCATTCGAGCGTCGGCCTGCACTTCAACAAGGGACTCGCCGGAGGGCCGCCCGAAGCGATCGCAAGGACGAAAGACACCGCGACGAATCCCGCGCTGCTGAACGCCTTCGCGCTGGCGATCGTGGCCGACGGCCAGCAGCCCGCGTATCCGGGAATTTCCGGACACGAGCCGTCGGTCGAGAAAGGACGCAAGGCCGCGGTGCGCGTCCATCGGGGCATGAATCAGCTTCGCGGCCTGGTACCTGATGCGGGCTCGTATGTGAGCGAGAGCAATTACTTCGAGAAGCGATGGCAGCAGTCGTACTGGGGCGCCAACTACCCTCGCCTCGCTGAAATCAAAAGGAAATACGATCCGGACGGGTTGTTCTTCGTCCATAACGGAGTCGGCTCTGAGCAGTGGAGCGCCGACGGCTTCACGAAGCTGTCAGTTTGAGGCGGCAGCTCGCCGAGAACAATCCGACGTACCGCGCGAAACCCACCGTCAAGCTCAAGGTGAAAATCGCTGGCAAAGCTGCGGCACTCGACGCGCCTTGCGTGGATTACTTGATCAGTATTGGCGCGCCGCGCACTCCCGAATACGGCGCGTTCGCGTTCGGCAGGCTCTCGGGCGCGACCTGCGTGATGAAGTGAACGTTGAGGTCGGACGAGCCGCTGATACTGTCCAGCCAGAGCGCCGCAAATCCCATCACCTCCACGCCGGAGCGTCCGTTCGGCGAGTTCCAGTTCACCATCGGAACGAACAGTATTCGCGGGTCGTTGTAGCTATGAGAAGAGAACGTCCCGCTCGGATCCGCTTGCTGCGCCGCGGAAAGCCGGTCGTTGAAGCCCTGGGCGACGGGCCCGACCTTCTGTCCCGGCTCCGTGTTTATCCAGTCGCCGATACTGATCGGGCCCGAGTAACCGTCGGCGATATTCGCGCGCGTGATTGCTCCGCCGGGCGCGCCAAGCTCGACGGTGCCCCAGTTGCCGGGGCCCACCTGATTCTCGTGCAGCGTCATGCTCTCGCCGTAGGTGTACGGCGTAGTGTAATCGAGCCCGATCGGCACCAGCCCGTACTGGCCGACCGAGGAACCGTACTGGCCCGTGTATGAAGACGTTGTGCCGCCGGAACTGGACGTTCCGAGGTACGCGCCTCCGATCGTCGACGGCGAATAAGGAATCGCGGCCGTCGCCGACACGCTTATCAGCTGGCTCGTGAGCCCGAGCACACGCCCGAAGAAATACGGAACGGTGCGCGACGCCGCGACGGTTATATTCTGATCGTTGGAGGAAACCTGTGTTGACGTTATTTCGCCTTGCTTCAACCCGTTGGCGACCGCGTACTGGACGGCGGTCGTCTGCGCGGTCGCGGGATCATTGGGTAAAAAGCTCGCGCCCGCCAGCGCCGCCGCGTCAACCGCTTTCTGCAGAGCGGACCAGTTGGCGTACATCACGGCAACGTCGGTCCCGAGCGCGACCGCACCGAGCACCGTCGCCAGGCACAGGGTGAAAAGTACGGCCGTTTGACCCTTTGAACCCCAAGAGTTCGCCCTCATTGAATCCTCGCATGGCGCGGTTTCGTTCGAAACCGCGCGAAACACTCCCCAGTGTTTGGTCTCGCGTCCGGCGCCGAATTACGAGCGCGCGCGGTTCGTCGGGGTTTCCGACGCGCTCGCGTCGCGCGCGCAAGATTGGCTTAAGCGCCGCGCGTTAGACGGAGCGAGGATTGATGCATCAGGTATGCCGTGGCAGGTTATAGATGGAAATTACAGATAATTGAAAAGTTTTGGATGCTAACGGATGCAGACGATCCATACACTGTGGCGTCGATGCCACAACGCTTTATACGGTGCCACAAACGTTTTGACTCGTGTGACGCGGAGCGCCGAAAGGAATAGACCGTCGGACGCTTCTTCAGGCCCATTGAACGCCGGCCCGGCGACCTCGTCGGTCTGCGTGCTGGCCCATCGGTGCGCGATGGTCCGGCGACGCCCGACGCAGATCGGTGCGAGGGGCCACCGGCTCTATTTTTTTACCGCCGGTCCTAAAATAGGACCGGCGGTCGTCATGATTCCGGCTAACGCCGGCGTGTGCGCAAACGAATCTGGTTCAGAACAAAAATAAAATCGCGGTGATTGCGTAGCTCGCCGAGAAGCGCGATATTGCGCAGCGCGTTCATCTCCTCGTCGGTTATTT
>JAJYMR010000366.1 GCA_021786815.1 Deltaproteobacteria bacterium | reverse complement strand
CGGAAACGTGATGAACTTCTCGACCTCGGGAGGACCCAGCCCCGGCGCCTCGGTCACGATTTGGACCAGGTTCGGAGTAACGTCCGGTGACGCGTCGATCGGCAGCCGCGTCATCGCGCGCAGGCCCAGCACGGCGAAGACGACGATCAGGATGAACGCCATCAGCCGGTTCTCGAGGGCGGTTTCAAAAAGCCAGCGCGACACTTTACTGCTCCGCGTGACTGAGCATCATCGCCTTCAGCGCCAAGCCCCCGCGCGTCACCACCCGATCGCCGGCCTTGAGCCCCGCGGCGACCTCGACAAGGTCCGTCCCGGCCTCTCCGAGCTGAACCACTCGCGGCTCGTAGCTTCCGTTGCCAAGAGCGATGAACACGACCTTCCTGCCGCCGACGTCGAACACCGACTCGTCGGGGACGCAAAGCACCTCGCGCGCGCTGAGCGCGCTCTCGATTCGGGCGTGCGCGAACATCCCGAGTTTGAGCAGATGCTCGGGATTGGGCACCTCGATTCGGGCCTGGACGGTCCGGGTCTTGCGGTCAACCGTATCGGATATGTAGGTCACCTTGCCGTCGAATTTTTGGCCCACGAGCGCGTCGACCGTGATCGACGCGTTCGCACCCTGGCGCAACTGCACGAGATCGCTTTCGAAAACGTTCGCGATCACCCAAACCTTGTCCAGGTCGATTACGGTGATCGGCTCCTCGCTCGGATCGATCATCGAGCCGACCGTGATGTCGCGCTTGACGACCGTTCCGTCAATCGGGGAAATGAGCGCGAATTGGGAAAGCGGCGGTCCTTTCTCGTTCCAGCCGAGCCTGCTCACCTGCTCGGGCGGAATGAGCAGCTTGAGCGTCTCCCAGGCGGCTTCGTACTCCGCGCGGGCGGTGTCGTACTGCGCGCGCGCCTGCAACACGTCCTTTTGCGGGGCGATCTTCTTGGCATAAAGCGATTCCTCGCGTTCCAGATGCTGGCGCGCGATTGCCTTGAGTGAGCGGCGCTTGAGATATTCCGCCTTGGCCTGGCCGAGTTCGATGCTGTTCAGGAGCGCGAGCGGCTGGCCGGCTTTGACCTTTTCGCCAAGCTGCGCGATCACTTTGACCACGCGTCCCGGAACCCTGGTTGTGATGTGCGCGATCGCGTTCGCGTCGGGCTCGATGAGCGCGGTCGCGCTTATCACGGCTCTGAGCCGCACCCGCTCGGCGGGTTGAAGGGCTATCTGGCGCTGCAATTCCGAGTCGGGCGCGACTTTAAGAATATTGGCGTCCGCGGCGAAGGCTCGCGGCGCCGCGACCGCGGCCAACAAGGCAATCATCAGGGCGACACGGGCGGTCATGACGGCGCACCAGTGGCAAGCTCGATCGAAACGCGAGCGGCATTCACCTGGAACCACGCGTCCAGGTAACGCATCCTGGCCTGGAACGCCTCGCGCTCGGCAACCGCCAGCCTGAGCAGGTCTATCTTCCCCGCAAGAAAGGCCTGCTCGAGGAGATCGAAGCTCTCCTGGGCAGGCTGGATAACGTCGGTCTGGTAGATCGAAAGCGATTCGCGAGCCGCCTGGTACGCGCTGTACGCGTCGCGCACCTGTTTCTCGACGTCGAGCCTGTTGGCCAGCAATAGCTGTTTGGCGCGAAGGATTTGTCCGCGAATGGTCTCGGCCTCTCCCTGCCTGCGATTGAACAGCGGGATCGAAAATCCCAACAGACCTCCCATCGGGTATTCATTGTTCAGCTCGTGACCGCCGAAAGCTCCGACCGTGAGATTCGGCAGCGCAAGCCGGCTGTTCAGCGATTCCTCCGTCTCCAGTCTTGAGACCTCGATCTCGCGCGCGCGCAGGTCGGGGCGATTCTCCATCGCGCTCGCAATCAGTTCCGCGAGCTTGTAATCGGACAGAACGAGCGGCACGTTTGCGGCCGGAATAGGCTCGGGCCCGGCGGCCTCGCCCAGGAGCCTTCCCAGGCTCGATCGCTGCAACCGATAGCGCTCGCGCCCTTCGATCAGCGCACGCGCGCTCTCGCCGTACCTGACCTGGGCAAGGTTGAAATCGATTTGTCCAATCTCCCCGGCTTCGAGCCGCGTGCGCGCGGCATCGAGCAGCCGCGAGTCGAGCGCCCGAAGCTCCTCCAGCAGTTTCGCCTGGTCACGCGCGCGACACGCATCGAGGAAAGTCAACTTGACAGCCGCGGAAAGCAGCCGCACCCGGTCACTGAGTATCAGTTGCTGCTCCCTCAGATTGAGATTCGCGGACTTGATACGCAAAGCGCGCTGCCCGAAGATCTCGATTTGCTGCGACAGGGCCACGCGCCAATCCTGAGTACCCGGTTGGTTGGTGCGCGGACGCCAATCACCCTCATTGAAAATTTCAGGGTTGTAGGGACTTAAGTAGCTCGCCTTGGTAAGTTCCCCGTGCGCAATAGTCAATTCCTGCGCGACGGCGGCGAGATCCGGGCTGTGTTCCCGCGCGAGTTCGACCGCGCGGTCAAGAGTGATTTCCTCATCGGGCGAGGTGCCCCCGATGGATACACCTACGAAGTCCGGCAGCGCTACAAGCGTCACAATGGCGGCGGCACAAACTGCGGAGCGCCATGACGCCTGCCAAACGGAAGAATGCTGAAAGAAGAACCAACCTGCTCGCGTCCTCCGGTCCGGCATCTCTCTCGCCCTCACCTGCGCGGATGCAGCGCTCCGTTGAGTTTTTCGCGCGTCACGGATCGGCGAGCCTCACGGCCGGCTGGAGATTCGACTCCGCAGTGCACACCGCGGCACGGCGTACAGGGATTATCGGTGCAGATGTGCTCAGCGGGTCTGATAAAGGTGGACGATGCAAGAACGTTGCCGCTTTGATTTGCCCGAAATTGCTCGATGACTTGATGAAGTGAAGACTGCGCTAAGGCAACAGGCACATTCTGACGGTGCGGGCGCGGCGTTGGCGGGGCCGTTGCCAACGATAAAGCGATAGATTATCGACGGCATGTAAAGCGGTGAACGGCGTCGAAGTGATCTCCGTCCGCCGATCACGACGGTCGCGAGTGGACGCTGCACCTGAGCGCCGACCGCGTACGACACGGCCATCGGGATGAGCCCGGAAGAGCGACGGCAAAAAAAACCGGGGCGTCGTAGGACGCCCCGGCGCGGGGATTCATGCGATCGTCTTTTGTTTAGTGAGCGGTCGAAACGTGAGCGTGTTTTCCGCGCTCTTCCTTGGCCGGTCGCGCCTCCGGCGCACGATCTCTTAGCGCCGCCGCGAGAACTTCGTCGACGGTGTCAACGAACACCATCTTGAGCTCTCTGCGAAGCTCCTCGGGCACGTCCTCGAGGTCGCTCTCGTTGCGCCGGGGCAGGATGATCGTCTTGATTCCGGCACGGCGTGCGGCAAGCACCTTTTCCTTAATTCCGCCCACCGGCAGAACCTTGCCGCGCAGCGTTATCTCGCCCGTCATCGCCACGTCCGAACGCACCGGGCGCCCGGTCAGCAGCGAAGCCAGCGAAGCCGCAATCGTCACACCCGCCGACGGACCATCCTTGGGGATTGCGCCGGCCGGCACGTGCACGTGGATATCGGACTTGTCAAAGAAGTCGCTCTGGATTCCGAGCCGGTCCGCGCGCGAGCGTATGTACGACAGCGCCGCCTGCATCGATTCCTTCATCACATCGCCGAGCGAGCCGGTAAGTGTCAGTCCCTTCTGCCCGCTCATCCGGGTGCTCTCGATGAACAGGATGTCGCCGCCGTTGGCGGTCCATGCAAGCCCGGTCGCCACGCCCGGCTCCTGGGTGCGCTCCGCCACTTCCTGGAAGAAGTGCGGAGGACCGAGGTAACCGCGCACCATCTCGGCGGTAACCTTCTCGGGCGGCGCTTCGCCCTCGGTGACGGCGCGGGCGATCTTGCGGAACACGCGAGCGATCTCGCGTTCGAGGTTCCTAAGGCCAGCCTCGCGCGTGTAGCTGCGGATTATCTCCGCGGCTGCTTCCTGCGAGAGGTCGATCTTGCTGTCGCCGAGACCGTTCTCCGCAAGCTGCTTGGGAATCAGATGGCGCTTTGCGATCTGGAGTTTTTCCTCTTCGGTGTATCCGGGAAGCTCCAGCACCTCCATCCGGTCACGCAGTGCGTGCGGGATAGTGTCGAGCATGTTCGCGGTCGTCAGGAACAGCACCTGCGAGAGATCGAACGGCACGTCAAGGTAATGGTCGGCGAAGGTGTTGTTCTGCTCGGGGTCGAGCACTTCGAGAAGCGCCGCCGCCGGGTCGCCACGAAAATCGGCGCCCAGCTTGTCCACCTCGTCGAGGATGAACAGCGGGTTGTTCGAGCCGGCGTTGCGGATACCCTGGATGATTCGTCCGGGCAGCGCGCCGATGTAAGTCCGGCGATGGCCACGGATTTCGGCCTCGTCGCGGATACCGCCGAGCGAGAGCCGCACGAACTTGCGCCCGAGCGCCCGCGCTATCGAACGGCCGAGCGAGGTCTTGCCGGTTCCCGGCGGCCCAACGAAGCACAGGATCGGGCCCTTGGTGTCTTTCTTCAGCTTCCTGACCGCGAGAAATTCAAGGATGCGCTCCTTGATCTTCTCAAGGTCGTAATGGTCCTCGTCGAGCACCTGGCGGGCGTGCTTGATGTCGAGGTTGTCCGAGGTGGAGAGGCTCCACGGCAGGCTGACGAGCCAATCGAGGTAGGTGCGCACGACGGTGTGCTCGGCAGATTCCGGCGGAATCATCCTGAGACGGTCGAGTTCCTTCTCGGCCGCCTTGCGCGCCTCTTCGGGCATGTGCGCTTCTTCGAGCTTCTTCTCGAGTTCCTCGATTTCGCTCGAACGCGAATCTCCCTCGCCAAGCTCCTTCTGGATCGCCTTGAGCTGCTGGCGCAAGTAATACTCGCGCTGATTCTTGTTCAGCTCGGTCTGAACCTGGGACTGGATCTTGTGGCCGAGCTCGAGCAGCTCGATTTCGCGCGTAAGGATCGATATCAGCTTCTCCAGCCGCTGGCGCACGTCAATCGTGGCGAGCAGGTCCTGCGCCTCCTCGACCGCGATCTTCAGATAGGAAGCGACCAGGTCGGTAAGCCGGCCCGGCTCGCGCACCCCCATCGCGATTCCCTGCAGTTCGTCGGGAAGGTACGGAACCAGCGAGACGAACTTGGAGAACTGGCTGACCAGATGCGCCTGCAGCGCGTCGATCTCCTTGTCGGGAGCGAGCGTGTCCGCGAGGCGCCGCACATGAGCCTTGAAGTAGGGGTCAACCTGGCTGAACTCGACTAGCTCAAGGCGTGCTATCCCCTGGACCAGCACACGCACGCTCTGGTCCGGATAACGCAGCATCTTGAGGATCCGGACGGCGGTACCCTGGCGGTAGACCGAGTCGGGAGTCGGAGTCTCCTCTTCGGGATTCCTCTGCGCGGCAAGCGCGATGATGCGGCTGGTTTGGCCAACCTCGTCAATCAGCTTGAGCGACGCCGGCCGCGAGACCAGAAACGGATGGATCTGGCTCGGGAAGATTACGATGCCACGAAGTGGAAGGACCGGCAGAACGTCGGGAATTTCCACCCGGCTGAGATCCTCTTCCACCTCGAAGCGCTTTTCGCCTTTGGGTTTATCTGACATAGGGTCTTTGGAGTTCTTGGTTTAGGAGGGACCCCCGGCCAACTGCGCTTCCACCCGCTGCGCCGTTTACCGTAGTATACGGGTCGATACCTGACAAGGTAACCTCCGGTATTCAAACTAAGCACGAATGAAACTTGGCGCTACTGGCGAGGCTACTTTGGCACGACAGCGCTCCCACAAGCTCTTTAACGCGGAACAGGCCAACCAGCTCATCCCAAAGCTCGAAATCCTCGTCCGCGAACTCCAGGTGCAGGCAAATGCCCTGCGCGAGCGGGTCCGCGAGCTTTCCCGTCACGACGACCGTCTGTCCGGTCTCGAGCTTCCCGACGTGCTCGAGCGTTACCCGGAACTTGCGCCGCTTGCCGAACATATGAGCGAACTCGCCGCGGAAATCGACTCGATGGGCTGCCTGCTCAAGGATATCGACCTGGGCCTGGTTGACTTTCCCTTCCAACTCGACGAAGTCGGCGCGGGCGAGGACGGAATCGGCTTCCTGTGCTGGCAGTTCGGCGAACCCCGTATCGTGGCCTGGCATCCGATTGACGGCGGCTTTGCCTCACGCCGGCCGTTGCCGGGCGCTTCCAAGGTGTACTTGAACTGACCGGGGAGCCAAAAAACCGTCCGCGGAGCACCCTTCGATGATCCTAATCGTGTTCTTCTATCTGTTGAGCCTCGTATGCTGGCTCGGCGCTATCATCTTTTTTTCCTTCTTCACCGCGCCGGTGGTTTTCGGCCGTCTTCCGGTTCATGACGCAGGCAAGGTCATAAGCGCCATCTTTCCCCGCTACTACCTGTTGGGCTACGTCGCGGGAACCGTCGCACTGGTGCTCGCGTTTTACCTGATGGCGGCACGCGGGCCGCGCGCATGGTGGAGTGCGACGATCGCCGCGCTGGTCTTCGCGCTGGGGTGCACGCTTTACGCCGGGATGGTGGTCAGGCCGCGAATCGACGCGATACGGACCGTCGTCGAGCAGCCGAATCCCGACCCCGTCCAGAAGGCCGATTTCGACCGGATGCATCAGCTTTCAGTCACGCTTAACGGCCTCGTCCTGCTGCTCGACCTCTTCGCGCTGTTCACCACCGCCGGCGCCTTCACCCATCATGGCTGAGTATCGATTCAAGGCAGTCGTCCTCGACCTGTTCGACACACTGGTCAACTGGAATCCGAACCTGTTGCCCGAGATGGAGTGGCGCGGGCGTCAGATCCGCTCGACGCTCCCATGGGTCCTGCCAAGGATCGAGGCGGCGCTCGGCCAAGGCTTCGAACGCGAGCCGTTCCTTCGCACCTATCTGTCAGTGGTCGAGGAGATCAACGCCGTGCGCGAGCGCGACGGCATCGAAATAACCTGCGCCGAGCGTTTTTTAAGGGTCTTCGAGCGCCTTGGCCTTGGGGACGGCGACGGCCTGCGTCCCCTCGCCGAGGCGGTAACCCGCGTCCACATGGACGGCGTCCGAAGCGTCACTTCCGCGCCGCCCGCGCGGGTCGAGGCGGTGCGCAGGCTCGCGTGCAGCTACCGGCTCGGACTGCTTTCCAACTTCGACGATTCGACCGCGGGGCATCAGATCATATCGGACACCGGCGTGGGTGGCCTGTTCGAGGCGGTGGTGGTTTCCGCCGACGTCGGCCTTAGAAAGCCGAACCCCGCGATCTTCGAGCGGGTGCTCGCGATGCTCGGGCTCGTCGCGGATGAAATCCTGTTCGTCGGCGACACGCCGGCGCACGACGTCGCGGGAGCGAAGCAGGTCGGGATGCGCGCGGCGTGGATAAATCGAAACGGCCTCGCGATACCCGACGGCATACCCGCGCCGGATATCGTGATCCCGGATCTTGCCGAACTGCCCGATATTCTCGGTTGCTGAACGATGGCGCGGCGCGTATCGATCGCGGTTATTGGCGCAGGAAAGGTTTCGTCCGAAGTTGCCGCGCTCGCGCGCGAAGTGGGACGCTTAATCGCCGAGCGGGGCGCCGTGATGGTGTGCGGCGGATTGGGCGGCGTGATGGCAGCCGCGGCTCAGGGCGCGCGAACAGCAGGCGGCCATACAGTCGGTATCCTGCCGTCGTACGACCTCGATTCCGCCAACGACTTTATCGAGTTTCCGATCGCAACCGGGATAGGCGAGGCGCGCAACGCGCTGGTCGTGGCGAGCGCCGACGCCGTAATCGCGCTCGAAGGCGAGGCTGGAACGCTCAGCGAAATCGGCCTTGCGATGAAAATCGGGCGTCCGGTCGTGGCGCTCAACTCATGGCCGGAGATAAAAGGACCGGGGCGGGCCGCGAATGCGGCGGAGGCCGTGCAACGCGCCCTCGAACTCGCCGCGTCGCGAAGGAAAAAGCGCTAGCCCGGGCGAACTCCGACCCGGGACGTCGAACCAGGGAAATCCGCAATGCCAAGCGACGTGAAATCAGCGATGGAAACGATCGCCGGCGCTCCGTACTCGAAAGCGCTCGGCCTCAGGATCGATGCGGCTGAAAATGGGGTCGCGATCGCCTCGATGCCCTTCAGCGAACGGCTTCTCAACGCGGGCGGGCTCGATTCGCCGATTCACGGCGGCGCGATCGCCTCGCTCGCCGACTTCGCCGCATGCGCCGCGGTCTGGACGCTGCGCGAAACCGAGCGCAGCGCGACCGTCTCGATGACCGTCAACTACACCGGGCCCGGAATCAGAAGCGACCTCGTCGCGCGTGCGACGGTAAGACGGCGCGGCAAGCGGCTTGCCAGCGTCAACGTGGAGATTCACGACCGCGCAAACGCGCTGGTCGCCGACGCGCTGGTGACTTACAAGATAGCGTAGGATGGCGAGCTCAAAGTTCGTGAGTCTATTCGCCTTGGGCTGGCCCTCACCCGCGGAGCGATTTGACCCAAATCGCTCCGCGACCTCTCCCAACTTGCGCCTCTGGACAAGCCAGAGGCGCGGGAGAGGTGAATTCTGTGCGACCTCGCCCTTTGTGCGAAGCCGGACCCAGGACACCGGCGGCGAAACCGCTTACGGCGCCGCGTTTGCTCGGTTACGATTGCCTCGATGAGCAAAACGCTCGAAATCGTCCGAACGCTTGCCGAGCGCCGCGGCCTCAATCTCGTCGCCGCGGTTCCGTCGCACCGCTATGACGCCGCGGTCAAGCCTGAGATGCGCTCGACGCGCTTTTCGCCACGCACCCGCTCAATCGTCGTTATCGGAAACGGCGGCGGCGCCTTCTGGCGCGCGTTCCAGCGCCACGCGGCCGAAGATCCCGGATGGCTCGAACGGGAGAATCCGCTGGACGACTTCACGCGCACGGTCGTCGAGGGCGGGATTTGTCCCGCGCTTTACGGCGCGGGTGTCGCGCACACCGTCGTCTATCCGTTCATGGGCGACGGCCCGACGCTGAATTTCATGGAGTTGGGCAAAGTCGCAGGGCTTGGCGGACCGAGCATCATTGGCGTCCTGTTGCATCCGAACTACGGCCCGTGGATCGCATTTCGCGCGGCGCTCCTGCTCGAACAGGAACTCGACGTGCCGGGCGCGGCGGCGGGATTCGACCCGTGTCCGCGATGTGCCGCGC
>JAJYMR010000377.1 GCA_021786815.1 Deltaproteobacteria bacterium | reverse complement strand
GGCGGCGAACATGCCATCTATGTGGCCGGCCAACCGCTTGAACGCGACTATCTGTACACGACGACATCCAAATTCGAAGCACCGGACGCACCGTTCCGGATGGCCGGGTATTTCACGCTCAAGCCCTCGCCCGATGCGGCCAGGAAGGGCGACGTTTCGGCGGTTTTCGGCAGCCTCGGAGGTGAAATCCAAAGCAACGCTTTCGGTGGAGGCGCGTTCGTCGATGCCTGCGCGGCCGCCCTGCGCGAGACTTACGGCGACCTGAAGGCGCCGTGGGACACCGAGCGCGGCAATTTCAACCATCATGATCGCGCCGCCGAGGAGCGTTTCAGCCGCGACCTTCCCGCGCTTTACACCGAGTTAAACCGTTACTTGAAGATCGAGAACGTCCTCGACGAATTCGACGCTCCCGGCGGGCCCTACGTTCTCGTCAATTTCAAGGCCGAGGTGCGCCCGGACTCGCTCGCCCCGTTTCCGCATCTCGAGCATTTTTACAAGCGCGTGATGACCACCGTAGTGGCCGAAACCGTGGTGACCGATCCGCACGGCAACTACTGGATGCGCGGCGGTTTCGACCGCGGCACGGTTTGGCTCGTCATGATGGTGCGCCAGGGGATGCTCACGCCGTTCGACGAATCGTATCGTCCGGCGGGAGCGCCCGTCGCGCTCGACAAAGTTACACGCGGAGTCCATTTCGCCCGCACGTCGCTTCGGGTCAGGCGGCTTGGGATGGACTTCGGGCTCGATGATATTGCCTTCAAAGGCGATTACACGCGCGACGGCGATTCGGTCACGATGGACAGCCGGATGGACGCGGTGCCGAAACTGGTCGCTCCGCCGGTGATAAGCGAGATGGCCAGTTTTATCGCGGGAGATTTCCTGCGCACCGTGGCGCGGAGCAGCGGCGGCTTCGACGCGTCGTTTTCGTCGCGCTCCGCGCCGGGC
Organism: Deltaproteobacteria bacterium; assembly: GCA_021786815.1. GTDB lineage: Bacteria > Desulfobacterota > Binatia > Binatales > Binataceae > DTIX01. The sequence continues at coordinate 8,232 of JAJYMR010000377.1, read as the reverse complement.
GGGAGCTTCACCTATCGGGCCGGCTTCACCGCGGAGTTCCTCTATTCGCCAACGCTGGAGTTTCTCGCCAGAATCGGCGACGCTATCGCCGAGGCCAATAATGACGCCGTGCGCGCCGACGAGAGAAAGCTCGGCGAAGAACTGTTCGACGCGTTCCTCAAGGACTACAATAACGCGCGCGCGAAAATCCTGGCGCTCGACGAGGGTTCCGGCTGACGCAATGAAGGGAAAATCTGGACGCCTTGCTCTGACCGTTGTCGTCATCGTGCTCGCGTGCGGGCTCGCCGCATGCAGTTCCAAAAAACAACCGCCGGCGCCGTCGCCGCTTCCCGAGATGCCTTCGGCTCCTCCGGCTCCGGGCGAGCCTCGAATCATCACCGACCTGAGCGCGCTCAGCAGCAGCAATGGGAGCGGCAAGGCCCTTGCGCTGCCCGAGGGCGCGGTAAAGGCGGTTGCGGGCGCCAACCCGCCCACCAGCGTCACCGGTGGGCTTAAGGCCGCCGGCTCGATTCGCTACGTCGGCAACGGCAAGCGTCCCGGCGAGGAGCGCCTGCTAAATATCAAGGCCGCCCAGTACAACGATTTTTGTGCGCGCCTGATGGATCAGGTTTTCACCGCGATGCTGGACGGCGAGCGCGAAGATCCGATCGACCGGCTCCAGCTACCGAGACAGTTGAAACCGGTAATTCTGGTCGCAACCCTTAACGGCACCGGTCAGTTGAAGGAGATCCTGCTCGAGCAGCATTCCGGCCAGGCCGCAGTCGACAAGATGGTGATCGACGCGTGCAAGAAGGCGCTCTGGGCTCGTAACCCGCCGCTCGGAGCCCGCGACAAGGATGGCAATTATAAGGTGCGCCTGACAGCCTTTCTCAAGAACTACGCGTCGTCCAACGGCGAGACATGGACTTTCAAGACTTATCTGGGGATTGCACTGCTGTAGGCGATGCGCGGATGATGGCGCGAAGGTCCTGATGGAAGCAGGTCCGTCACACAATCTTGCAGGCTATGTGCCCCGGCCGGGACTCTCGATCCCGCTCATCACGGTTCTCGACTCCGAAGAACGTATCGTTGAAGCCGAACAGCGCGCGCTGGTCCGCTTCACCGTCCAGGACGGCGCCGGCGCCGACGTCCTTTTCGCTGCGGGCACGACAGGCGAATGGGACCGGATGGACAATCCGCGCCGCCAGGAAGTCTCGCGCATTGTGCTCGACGAATGCCGCCGATGCGCCCCGCGCGAGCATCCCGTCGAAGTGTGGTTCGGGATAACCGCGCATACCCGGCGCGAGACGGTCGAAAACCTCGTCTTCGCGCTCGAGCATCGCGCCGACGCCGCGGTCGTCGCCCCGCTCTCGATTCGCGACCTCGACGGCCCGGCCGAGTTCGTCGAGCGCGAGCTTGGCGGCGTCTTCGAGCGCGCGGGCCGCGCGATTCCCGTATTCCTTTACGACAATTCCGAAATCCACGCGCCCGGCCAGGCGCTCCATCTGCACACGCGCGACGTCAAGCGGATGAGCCAACTCGATTACGTGCGCGGAATCAAGGTTACGGCCAACAAATCGGTGCTCGGCAACTACACGCGCGCCGCGTCGAACTTCAAGCTTGCGCACGAATTCGCGATCTACGCGGGAAATCCGCTGCTCATCTTCGACCTGTTCGCGCCCGCCGAGGGCGTGGCCGGGCTTGCGCGCCGCTACTGGAACCGTTACCTGACGCAGCATTCGCTCCCGTACGGAATCGTTGCGGGACCGGCGAATCCGATGCCGCGCGAATGGCAGCGCGCATGGCAGGTATGCCGCGCGCAGAACGCCGACCTGATGGAGCGCTACCGCTCGGTGCTCGAAGGTTTCCGCGACGCGTGCTCGTTCACGCGCGCCTCGGGCGTTTATCAACCCGCGATCGCCTGTTTCAAGGCGGCGCTCGCCGAACTCGGCGTGCTCTCGAGCGACGCGGTCGCGCGCGGCACGCCGTCGCTCAGCGAGGCCGAACGGCGCGAATTCGCGCGGCGCTTCAATGAGCTGAGAGCCCGAAGCGCCGAGACCCTGGAGCCGGGCTGGACAAGCCAAACCGCCTCGCCCGCGCCTCGTACTGTGACGCATCATCATGGCTGAACCGAAGCTCGACGTGGTCGGATGCGGAAGCATGGTCGTTGACCTGTTCTACCGCACTCCCCGAATCATCAGCGCCGACGAAAAGATAATCCTCGACGCCAACGGTCACGGCCCCGCCGGGCTTGCGATGGAGCAGGCGTCGGTCGGCGGCGTGGTGCTGAACCATCTCGGATGGGCGCGCGTGTTCGGCCTGGAGACCGGGATTTTCGGCAAGATGGGCGACGATCGCAACGGCGAGTTCCTGCGCGAGGGAATGGAAAGCCTCGGCATCCATCGCCATCTCACGCTCGACGGCTCGGCCAGCTCCTACGCAACCGTTTTCGTCGATCCTGCCGGCAACCGAGCCATCTACATGGTTCGCGGCGCGACCGCCGAGCTTACCCCCTCGGAAGTCAGGCGCCGCCATGGCGGCTTCATCCGCCGGGCCCGGATGGTCTCGACCGAGATCTCGCAGCTTCCGCTCAAGACCGTAATCGCGATTCTCAAGTACGCGCGCGAAAACTCGATTCCGAGCGTGCTTGACCTCGACGTTCCACCCTCCGACGCGCTGAGCACGCTCGGCACCCGCGCCGAGCTGGAACAGGCGCTTCGCCTCGCGACCTATCTCAAGCCCGCCAAGCGCGCGGCGCGCGAGCTGGCCGGCGCCGACGACGACCCGCTCCGCATCGGCGAAGGGATTCGCCGCCGCTACGGCAACAGCGCCGTCATAATCACTCACGGCGCCGACGGATGCGCCATCTCGGCCAAAGACACCGCGCTGCGTGTTCCGGCCTTCAAGGTCAAGGCTGTGGACACGACCGGCGCAGGCGACGCGTTTCTGGGCGGCGTGATGGCGGGGCTCAGATGGAACCTCAAGTGGCCCGAGATCGGACGGCTCGCCAACGCCGCGGCCGCCGTATGCGTGCAGCGTCTCGGTGCGTTCCCGTCGGGCTTCGAACTTCGGGACAGGATTCTCAAACTCTACGGACGCCCGCTGCCCATCGCGCCGACGCCGAAGAAAAGAGTCGCGCGCCGCAGCGCGGGCGCCTTCGACCTCCAGACCGAAGTCGGCCGCTTCCTCGACGTCGCGATCGAGGAGATGTCCGCGTTGCGCCAGGAGATCGACATCAGCGCGCTCTCCAAAGCCGTTGAGCTTATCCGCGCGACACTTGCCCGCGGCGGACGCGTCCATGTAACCGGAGTCGGCAAGCCGGAGCACGTCGCGCGTTATGCCGCGAGCCTGCTCTGCTCTGTCGGCACGGCGGCGACCTTTCTTCACGCCACCGAGACTCTGCACGGCAGCCTCGGCCAGGTGCATCCGCGCGACGTCGTAATCGCGATCTCCAACAGCGGCAATACGAGTGAGCTTTGCCAGGCCGCGATGGCGATACGGGACCAGGGCGCGCAGGTGATCGCCGTCACCGGAAATCCGCAGTCCGAGCTTGGCCAGCTAGCCGACCTCGTGCTGCATCTGCCGGTCAAGCGCGAGGGCGGCGTGCTCGGCCTTGCGCCGCGAATCAGCGTGCTTGCGCAGGTCTATGTGATCGCGGCGCTTTCGGTCGCGCTGGAGGCCGCGCGCGGCCTGACTCTCGAGGAGTACAGCCGATGGCATCGCGCGGGCGCGCTCGGAGAAGCAGCGCGCCGGATGGCCGGACGGCTCGCAAGCGGACGTCTGAAGGTTCTCTAGCCGCCCGACGGCCGGCCCGCGCGATACTCGGACGCTCCAGCTCCCCTCCGGTACGCAGTTGCAATCCGGCGTTCCTTACACGCCGCACTCCTGCTAAAAGAAATCATCCTGTCTGTTGCTCTGAATCGCCTGGGGCGCGTGGGGCGACGCGCGGCGATTCGGGAGGGGCTCTCGTGCCGCAATGAGCTCGTCGAAAGCAAATCTCACCACTGGCAGCGTGGAAGGCGCGGGCGAAGCCGCGCCGGCTCGGCCGGCTGAACGCCTGCCCTGGACGCTCAAGCTGGTTTACGGGGCGCCGAACTTCGCCGGCGCCGCGATGATCATCCCGATCTTCGTCCTGATGCCGAAATTCTATGCCGACGTGGTGCTGGTGCCGCTCGGCTATCTGGCGATTGCGATCGCGGTCGCGCGCTCGCTCGATGCGCTCAGCGATCCGTTCCTCGGATGGATTTCCGATCGCACGCAGACGCGATGGGGCCGGCGGCGTCCGTACATCGTGGTGGGAGCGCCGCTTTGCGCGCTCGCGTTTTTCGCGCTGCTCAATCCTCCGTGGGGACTCTCGGGCGGGATTGCTGCGCTATGGTTCGGCACGACATTCATCCTTTACTTCCTGTTCAGCACGATTTACGGGCTCTCGCATTACGCTCTCGGGCCGGAGCTGACGCTCGATTACCACGAGCGTTCGAGCCTGTTCGCGGTGCGCGAATCCTTCACGATTCTCGGCACGATCGCCGCCTCGGCCGCGCCGGGTTTCATGATGAAGGCCGGGATGCCCGAACGGCGCGTGTTCTTCGTGCTCGGTATCGCGTTTGGCCTGACGCTGACGGCGCTCTACTGGTTGCTCGCCTTAAGGGTCAAGGAACGGCGTGACTTCGTCGAGCGGAAATCGAATCCGCTGGTTCCCGGAATTCGCCGCGCACTCAGGAACCGGCCGTTCGCGATCCTGCTGGCGAGTTACGTGGTCGGCAGCGTGACCGGCGCGATTCCGGCCACGATGCTTCCGTTCTTCAACGCGTACGTTATCCGGCCGCATAATCCCGACCTTTGGCTCTCGATCGAACTGCTCGGTTACTTCGGCTTCGGATTCCTCTCGCTGCCGCTATGGCTGGCGGGCGCGCGGCGCTTCGGCAAGCTTCCGGCGTGGCTTGCGAGCTTTGTCGCCGGAATCACGGGCGGCGGCGCGATGTTCTTCCTCGGCAAGGGCGACGTGTATCCGCTGCTCGTGCTGATCTGCTGGGCGGGATGCGGTTTCGGAGCGGGACTGTTCCTTACGCCCGCGATGCAGGCGGACGTTATCGATTACGACGAGTTTTACACCGGCAAACGGCGCGAGGCGCAGTACGGCGCCTTCTGGGCAATCCTGCCCAAGTTCGTCGCGATCCCGAGCGCCGCGATTCCAATCGCGATCCTCGCCTCGCTCGGTTACGTCCCGAACGCCGCGCAATCGCCACCGGTGATTCTCGCGATAAAGGGAATCTTCGCGCTCGGCCCCGCGATCTTCGCGACCCTGTCATTCATGATCGCGCGCACCTACCCGATCGACGAGGCAGCCCATCGCGCGATCCTCGAAGGTATCACGCTCCACGCGCAGGGCCTTCCCGCGCCGGATCCGCTGACGAGCAGGATGGTCCCGCCGCCGCACAGCAACGGAATCGACGAGGAAACCGGATGGTTCCTCGACTACTTCTCGGCGGGCGAACTGAGGCGCTATCTCGCGCGCGGCGGAGGCTCGCCGGTGCGCGACGTATGGCGCGCCGCCGCGCTTTCGCTCGCGGTGTTCGGGCTGTCGGCGTGGTACGTCCTTCAACGGATGGATTCGTTGAGGAACGATCCGGGCGCGATGGTGTCGTTGTGCGTGGTTGCGGCGGGCTTCGCGTTCACGGTTTTCCTGTTCCACATGATGCGCCTTCGCCCGGCGCGCTCGCTCGCAACCGGCCGCGTATCATCGGATATGATCCGCATCCATTTGAGTGGGGACTAGGCTGACAGCCAGCGTCGCGCGAAAAACCGCTGTCAAATTTGTGGCTCCGTCGGACGCGCAACCCGCATGTAAAACCTGGCGAAAGCCTGTGACAGGTGCTCTCGATACGGAGGGCAAAGCCGGAGCCTAGGATCACGGGCGGCGGCGACCTTTTGCAAAAAGGCTTTTGGCAGGACGATGGCTGTGCCCAGGTCAACGATGCGCAGAGCGAGGCTGATTTCCGAGCTGGAATAAGCGGCTAACAGAGCGTAACGAAAAAACCGCTCCTTCTTGATGTCTTTGAGGTTACTCGCGAGGGAAGGCTCCGCGCGCCTAGCCGTGTCGACGTCAAAGTGAGGACAACACAACACCATTGTCATCTTGTCGTTTGCTAGGTCGCAGCTTTGGGTGAGAATCACAATATCGCTGTCACCTCGTTTCGCTGGGATCGCGTCCCCCGGCAGAGGGTAAGGCATGTTATCGTCCGCCTGAATTATCGGGCACTCCGACAAAAGATCGCCCTGCAGCAGCTCCCTGCCGCCGCTGACAACCTCGTACCAGTCGTCATTGCTAGGCACAGGGTATGTCAGCCTCTTGCCAAAAGAAAGTTAACGGGGCAGCAGCCGCGGCCTGGGAGTTAATCCTCAATGAACCTGAACTTGAGCGGTTCGTAACGCACGATTCTGAAGGTTGCCTGCTCGACAAATATCGGGGGCAGTTGCAAAAGTTCGGGGACTTCCGGTCCAAGTGTCGTGAAGGCCATAAGATCCACCAGCAGTGCTCCCGCCGTCGCTTCGACCGTCACAATGCCTTGGTCCTGCGACGCAAAAGGCCGCAGGATGCTCTGCCCAGAGATCAGGGCGAAAGTGGCGTCGGGGCCGCCAGCTGTCACGTCGCCAGAGATGTGCACGCCGCCGGCGCCGTGCACCTGTAATGCCCCCATTAGACGACCTCCTTGAAGAGCAAGCGAGCCTTTGCTGTGACACACGCCTCAAAGGCGCTTTCAACCTGCTGGTGGGCAGCCTCAACTCGTTCCATGGCGGCCTCGGCGGGCAGCGAGCCTTGAACCGTACCGAAATCGAGATCCAGCATAAAGACTATGTTTGCGTTGCCAGGCTCACGAACGGACCCGGATTGTAGCACTAGAACACCATGGTCGCTGATTGGTATCTCGGCTCTTTGCACCCAAGAGTTTAGCCGCTGCGGCATCGACTCGGGGATCCTAGGGTGCGCTAAAAGATACTGCTCAACATCGACTTCGCCAGCGGGAATCTCGATGCGGTTGATGTACCGCAGGCCAAGGCGTCGAATGCATTTGGGTTTTGCGATATCACTGTAAACGGCAAGGGCGTCACGTATTAACGGCTTGAACTCTCCCCAGGACGAGTACGGCTTGAGCTTGTTCACGGTCAACACGTCAGGGCCGACCTGGACGAGGGTTTTTTCGTCCTCTGTCAGGAATTGGAGGCGAGAGAGCGCCGGCGTCGGCGTGAGAGAAGGCGCGGCTACGCCCTGGCCGCCGAATGGGATCACCCCCAGCTGGAGCTGCAGCTGCACAGTTTGTTGGCGCTTTTTGGGGAAGTCCCGCTTCATCTCGGCGTACATCAAGCCGGGCAGAGTCCAGTCCCACGGCTGCGACGGTTCGAACAAAAACTCGCATAGGGCTTCCGCCACGGGCGGGTTCTTGTAGTTTCGAGGCATTAGAGCCGAGCACCCAACATTGAGCTGTGTTGCCTTCGGTCGGGATGGCCCGGCGTTGGGCGGGCCTTCCAGAGTTGACCCTCTTTACAGATTCTAACAGCCTGCGCAAGGGACACGCCACGTCCGCCTCGCCAAATTTCAGCGAAGCCCTCCGGTCGCCGACGAATTTTAGCGGGCGCTTTTGCTGAAACGCGTGCTCCCCTCGCGATAGCCGCTCGTTGCATGCGGCGCCACGCGCTTTCGCCCTTGAGCCGGTAACCTAACGCGCGCCGCCGAAATTGAAGTAGAAGCTCACCGTCGCCAGTGGCACGACCGCTTGCAGGTAATCGTGCTGCGCGACCGGTATCGCAGCCCCAACACCCCACGTAGTCGCAAAATTCCGGGTCTGCGGCCAAGCGATCTCGACCGCCGGGACGAGCCACAAGAAATTCCATGACGGCGCCGACGCGTGGCCAAAGATCGGATTATATCCGCTCTGCCACTGGCCGTAGGCTTCCAGCACGTAGCCGAATCCCCACGGCGGATAAAGCACGTGCTCGATCGCGGCCGAATAGGAAAGGAGATTACCGTCGATCATGTTCAGGCTCTCTCCGAACGGCACCTCCGTCATGTTGTTGTTGAACGTATAGCCGCCGTGCACCCGCGCGGGATTGAGGATCGTCTCGGTCAACTGGACATACAGCATGAAAGGTTTGACCTGCTTGCGCAGCAGGTAGCCGAATCCTTCTCCCCATGTGCCGGTGCCGGTCTGGTCGGCGCCCTTGCGCTCTGGTTCCAGATGGTCGTATTTCCCGGTC
>JAJYMR010000234.1 GCA_021786815.1 Deltaproteobacteria bacterium | reverse complement strand
CGCGCGCTTTGGATCCCCGAGGCGGTCGGCCGCGAGCCGTTCGCCCATGCCGCCTATCTGCTGGCGAATACGCAGCATCTCAATCTCGCCACCGGCATCGCGAATATCTGGGCGCGCGACGCAATCACGATGGCGGCGGCGTCGAAAACCGTCGCCGAACTGTCGGGCGGCCGCTTCGCGCTCGGTATCGGGGTGAGCCACAAGCCGCTCGTCACCAACCTGCGCGGGCACGCGTACTCGAAGCCGTACAGCTACATGAAGGAGTATCTGCCGAAGATGCAGGGCGCGCTTTACCGGGCGCCGGAGCCCAAGGAGCCGGTGCCGGTCCTTCTTGCCGCGCTTCATCCGAAGATGCTCGAGCTTGCCGCCACCCAGGCCAACGGCACGCACACGTATTTCGTACCGCCCGAGCATACCGCGAAGGTGCGCGCCCAAATTGGACCGAAGCCGTGGATTTGCGCTGCGCAGGCCGTCATCCTCGAAACCGACGCGGCCAAGGCGCGTGCCGCCGCGCGCGAGTACATGAAAACTTACGTCCCGCGCCTGCCGAACTACACCAACAACCTGAAGAACCTCGGTTGGAAGGATGCGGATTTCGAAAACGGATGCAGCGACGCGCTGGTTGACGCGATTGTCGCGTGGGGCACTGAGGACAGGATTCGCGACCGTATCGACGCCCATCTCAAGGCCGGGGCGACCCACGTATGCATCCTGCCGCTGAGAGCCGATGGGGCGCCGTATCCTGACGACCGCGCGGTGCAAGCATTCGCTCCCAGGTGAGCGCTTGCGAATCACGCGCGAGACGCGGAACTCTTCGGCTTGGCGGGCCGTGTCGTCAGTAACGGCCCGCCCGAAAATCCTTCGGAGCATGTTCATTGATGAGCCCACGTAGTGCGCGGGGGATGGTCGTCGCGTGTCTTCTTGCCGCGGCGGTCGTGGTCGCGACGGGATGCGGACCGTCGCAGAAGGAACTCCAGGCGGAGCAGGCCGAGGCGGCCGCAGTTCACGCCGAGGCTTCCGCCGCGCGAGCGGAAAAGGCGGCGAACAACGCGATGGTTGCGGCGCAGAAAGCGAAAGTAGCCGCTGACAAGGCCGCCAAGTCGGTCGAAGACGCGACCCGCGAGCTCAACAAGGCGTCCGACAAGCTCGAACAACTCCAGAAGATGGAAGAAGGGCGGCGCACCCGCACCAGAAGAAGGGCTGCGCCCGCGGCAAAGCCGTCCGAAGCCGCCTCCGCGTCGCCGACCCCGTAGCTGCGCGACGCGGTTGACTTCACGCCCCCGGATGCGACAGCGTCTTTATCCGGGGACTCCCGCAATTCACATCCGGCGCCGAGGCAAGTTTAACGATGGCTTCGCAAGCGAGGAAATCCGCCGAGCTTTCGGCCGAGGAAATCGCCCGCCGCAAAGCGGAGATCGAGGTTCGCGGCCGTATCCCTAGCGAGGGACCGAATCGCTATGCGTGGCTCAATATCGCCGGACCACTTGGCGCTCTGATCCTCGGCATCTTCTTCGCCGCGTTTTATCTGAGTCCGATTTCCGTGATCCGATGGGCCCAGCGGATGGACCTTGGATTTTCGGGCGTGACCCAAAGCGAGGTCGGTCTCGACGACGGCCTGATGAGCTACTACGTCACCGGCGGCTATCCCGGAATGTATCCGGTGCTGCTCATCCACGGGCTCGGACCGAACGCGGCGCTGGTATGGCGGCGCGTGATGGAACCGATCTCGGAGGGCCATTACCTGGTCTTCGCGCCCGACCTGATGGGCTTCGGGTCGTCGGAGCATAGCCAGGCAACGTATTCGATCGCCTACCAGGCCGGCGCTATTGCGCAGATGGTCAAGCAGCTCAAGCTCGAACACGTCACCATCGTCGGATGGGATCTCGGCGCCGACGTTGCCCTGTATTACGCGGAAGACCATCCGGACACGGTCGAGCGCCTGATCCTCGTTTCGGGAGGACTGTTCGGACGCGAGGGAGCGGAGGTCCTGCGCAAGGGGATGCTTCCGGCCAACGCGCAGGAGATGCAGCAACAGGTTGAAGACAGCTTCTTCGACCTGCCGCCGATGCCCTCGTTCATGTACGACAGGATGATGGCGTCGCTGGCTGCGGATTTGCCGGCCCAGACCGACATGCTCAATTCGGTGCCCAAGGACGAGGCTCACATCCGCGCGCGGCTGGGCAGGATCTTCAACACGCTCACCGTTGTCCTGTGGGGCGGCAAGGATCCCTATTACAACGCGCGCCGCGGCGCGACGCTTCACGCCGTGCTACCCGGCTCGGCAAGCATCGTTTTCAAAACCTCGGGCCACTATCCGCAGCTCGAGCATCCCAAGGATTTCGCCAACACGGTGCTTTTCATCCTGAAACAGACCGAGGGCGGCCAGTAGCCGGTTGCGCAGCGCTTGTCATCATCCCGCGACTTTGGGATAAGGCGGAGGTCATCGGAATTTCGAGCGGCGGAGGCAGGCGTCATATGAAGCTCTACAACATGAATCTCTCGAACTTCGCGACCAAGTCGCGGATCGTCGTCTATGACAAGGGCCTGAGCGTCGAGATCGTCTCGCCCCCGGGCAACGATCTTCACTCGCCGGAGTACCTGAAGATCAATCCGCTCGGAAAAATTCCGGCGCTCGACGTTGACGGGATGCTCATTCCCGAGTCCGAGGTAATCAACGAGTATTTCGAAGACAAGTTTCCCGAGCGCCCACTTCTGCCGAAGTCACCGGAAGGCCGCGCCCAGGTCCGGACGCTCACCCGCTTCCACGACCTTTATCTCGAACCGCCGCTTCGGGCGCTGTTCGGCCAGATGAATCCGAAGACGCGCGACGACAAGGTCGTCACCGAGAAGCTGAGCGAACTGAACAAGCGCCTCGACGAACTGGAAAAGATGCTGGCCGCGAGCGGATTCGCGATCGGGTCGGAATTCACGCTCGCGGACTGCGCGATCGCGCCTACGATGTTCTTCGCGATCAATCTGCTCCCGATGTTCAACTCGAAGCCGCCGCTCGAGGGCAGGCCGAAGCTCGCCGCGTGGTGGAATCACGTGCAGACGCGGCCGTCGGTAAAGAAAGCGCTGGGCGAAATGCAGCAGGCGCTGGCCGCGATGCAGGGGCGTTAGAAGCCGAACGGCGCAAGCTGAAGAAACGTACAGCCCGAAACAATCGAAGCCGCAGGCCGGGACTCCCTGGCTTGCGGCTTCACGTTTTTTGCGACGCACGACTACGCGTTGAGCAGCCAGATCGCCGCGTTCAGGTAGCCCGCGAACGCGACCCATCCGAGGTACGGCGCGAGCATCCATCCTGCGGCCTGATTTATCTTCGCAAACGCGATCGCCGCAGCCAGCACCGCACACCACAGCACCGCGATATCAAGCAACCCGGCAAGCGGACTCTTAAGCCCAAAAAACAGTCCCGACCACGCCGCATTGACCGCCAGCTGGAAAACGAAGATCGCGAGCGCGCGGCGCCTTTCGGGACGGTCGCGCCTGAGCCATACGAGCCACGCCGCGACGGCCATCATGAGATAGAGCGCGCTCCATACCGGGCCGAATACCCAACCGGGCGGAGTCAGCGCCGGTTTGCGAAGGCCGGGATACCAGTCGCGCAGCGACATCGCGGTGAACCGGGAGGCGATTCCCGCGACCGCAAAGCACAGCAGGATCCATCCGCATAGTCCAAGCGCGTCGCGCACGAGCGAATTCGACGCTTCGAGCTTCATCGTGGGTTCCGGTCAATCGCGCCGCGTGACGGAGGCCCCCCCTCGACGTCCGCGGGGCTGAAGTACGAGTAGAGCAGCGGCAAGAGGTAAAGCGTAAGCACCGTGGCCGTGACAAGCCCGCCGATTACCACGGTTGCGAGCGGCCGTTGAACTTCGGCTCCCGCGGCGTGCGACGTCGCCATCGGGATGAATCCCAGGCTTGCGACCAGCGCGGTCATCAGGACCGGGCGAAGCCGCGTCGCCGCGCCTTCCCGGACCGCGTCGGCAAGACTCAGCCCCTCGTCGCGAAGCCGGTTGATGTAGCTAACCATCACGATTCCGTTCAGCACCGCCACGCCGAACAGCGCGATAAACCCGACCGACGCGGACAGGTTCAGGTTGAGCCCCCGAAGCCATAGCGCGGCCACGCCGCCGACCAGGGCAAAGGGCACGTCGAGCAGGATCAGGAAGGTCTGGCTGAGCGAGCGGAAAGTCGCGAACAGCAGCCCGAAGATGAGCGCTATCGAGATCGGAAGAACGATCGCGAGCCTCTTCATGGCGCGCTGCTGGTTTTCGAACTGGCCGCCCCACTCCACCCAATAGCCAGGCGGGAGCTTGAGGTTCGCATTGATCAGGCGCTGCGCGTCGGCCACGAAACTCCCGAGGTCGCGCCCGCGAACGTTGGCCTGCACCACGATACGGCGCTGGCCGTTTTCGCGCGTGATAACTTCGGGACCGCGGCGCAATTCGACTTCCGCGACCTGGCCAAGCCGGACCCGCTCGCCGGCGGGCGCCTGCAGGAGGAGGTTTCTGATTGCTCCCAGGTTCTCGCGAGAGCTTTCGGGCAGTTGAACCGCGATCGGAAAACGGCGCGGACCGTCGACCAGTTCCGAAACCTGATAGCCTCCCGTCGCCGCATCGACCAGGTTTTGCACGTCGGACACGTTCAGGCCGTAACGTGACAACGACTTTCTATCGATTCTGATCCTGATTTCGGGCACGCCCGAAATCACTTCGGCCTGCGTGTCGGCCGCGCCCGGCACGGTCGCGATCAGCCCGAGCGCCTTGGTGGCCAGTGCCTCGAGCGTTTGCGAGTTCTCGCCGAAGATTTTCAGCGCGACATCGGCCTTGATTCCGGAAACTACCTCGTCAAGCCGCATCGCCATCGGTTGCGTGAAGTTGTAAACCACGCCCGGAATGTTCGACAGCCGCGCATCCATCCGCTCGATAAGCTGTTCCTTGCTGGCGACCTTCCACTCGGAACGCGGCTTCAGCATCACGTACACGTCGGCCTCGTACACCCCCATCGCTTCGGTCGGAACGTCGGGCCGTCCAATCTTTGTTACGACGTCGCGCACCTCGGGAAACTGCAAGACGGTTTTCTCGACCTGCTCGCTCAGGCGGATCGAGTCGGTGAGCGAGATTCCAGGGAGCTTTCGCGTCTGTATGAGAATCGAACCCTCGTCGAGCTTCGGCATGAACTCGGTTCCGATGAACGCTAGCGAGCCGAGCGCTACCACCAACGCCGCTACGCTCGCGAGCACGACCGCGCGGCGATGCCGGAAGGCCGTCTCGAGCGAGTCGCTGTAACGCCTGCGCAGCCGAAGAAACCATCCCTCGCCGTGCTCCTTCATCCCCGCCCGGAGCGCGAAGGTTCCGAGCACCGGAACCACGGTAAGCGCAAGGACTAGCGAGCCGATAAGCGCCGAGCACACGGTTATCGCCATCGGGCGGAACATCCGACCCTCGAGCCCGCTCAGCCCAAGCACCGGAATATACACCGCGATTATGATCGCCACGGCGAAAATAATCGGACGGGCGACCTCCTGCGCCGCATGATGGACCGTCTCGATTACGGTGGCCTGATGGTGCTCCGAAAGACGGCGCACCGAGTTCTCCATCATCACCACTGCCCCATCGACGATCATCCCGAAGTCGATCGCGCCGAGGCTCATCAGGTTTGCCGATACGCCGAAGATGGTCATTCCGACGAACCCGAACAGCATCGAGAGCGGGATTACGGCGGCGACGATCAGTGCGGCGCGGATATTGCCGAGAAACAGCAGCAGCACGCCGATAACCAGCACCCCGGCTTCGACAAGGTTGCGGGTGACGGTGTGGATCACGCTGTCGATCACCTCGGACTGGTCGTAAAAGGGCACCAGGCGTACACCCGTGGGCAGATGGAGTTCGGCGATCCGCGCCTTGACGCGCTGGATAACACGGCGCCCGTTGGCGCCCTTGAGCATGATCACCATGCCGCAGACGGTCTCGCCCTTGCCGCCGCGCAGAACCGCGCCCTGACGCGGCACCCAGCCGACTTTTATTGCGGCAACGTCGCGCAGCAGGACGGGAGTGCCGTTGTGCTCGAGAAGCACGATACGCCCGATGTCGTCCACGTCGTGCACGCGCCCGACGCCAAGCACGTTGTATTGCTCGCCTTCGTGCTCGATGAAGCCGCCGCCGAAGTTCTCGTTGTTTGCCTTGATTCGTTCGAAAATGTCGCGCAGGACGAGCCCGTAGCGCTGGAGCGCAATCGGATCGACCTCGACCGTGTAACGCTTGGTGAAGCCGCCCCACGAATTGACCTCGTTCACGCCCGGCACCGTGCGCAGTTGGTAACGGATCTGCCAGTCTTGCAGGGTCTTGCGGTCCATCAGCGACGTCCGCCCCTCGACCGTGTACTGGTAAACCTCGCCGAACGCGGTGGCGACCGGACCGAGCATCGGCTGGATGCCGGCGGGCAGGCGCGCGCGCACCTCCTGCAAACGCTCGTTGACCAACTGGCGCGCGAAATAGGTATTGACGCTGTCTTCGAAGATCACGGTCACGATCGAAAGGCCGAGCTTGGAGATGGAGCGGATCTGAAGCGTCCGCGGAAGGCCCATCAGCGCACTCTCGATCGGAAACGTGACAAGCTGCTCGACTTCGGTCGGCGCCATCGCGGGCGCTTCGGTAGCGACCACGACCTGGTTGTTGGTGAGGTCGGGAAACGCGTCGATCGGTATGTTCGTCGCCGTGTACACACCGAAGATCACGAAGCCCGCAAGCGCGAGCAGCACCAGCCATCGGTTGTTGAGCGCGTAATCGACGATCCAGGCGGGCACGGCTTTCTCCTACTCGCCCGCGAGCGAGCTTCTGAAAAGCTCGGTCTTCAGGATGAAGGTTCCGCGCGTTACGACCCAGTCGCCCGCCTTGAGCCCCTCGGAAACTTCCATCATCCGATTGATCTTGCTCGCGATCCGGATCGGGCGCGGCTGGAAACGGTCGAGCCCGGTCCTGACGAACACGACCGGCTGTCCGTTGATCTCCTGCTCGGCGCTCTCCGGAACGAACAAGGCGGGATGCGTCGAGCGGCGCTCTATTTCGGCGCTCGCGTACATCTCGGCCTTGAGCGCGCCCTCGGGATTCGGGACCAGCACGCGCACCCGAAGCGTGCGTGTGGTCGGATCGAGTTCCTCGCCGAGCATCGTGACCCGCCCGTCAAAGGCCCTGTCGGGATAGGCACGAACGCGTATCTGCACTTTCTGGCCGATTCGGACTTCGGAAAGGTCGGACTCGTTGACGTTGGCGATCATCCAGAGCGTGCTCGGATCCGAAACCGTGAAAACCTCCTGTCCCGGCGATACCACCGCTCCCGGCGTGACCATCCGGCGCACGACCACGCCCGCGGCCGGGCTGCACACGGGAACCAGATCGTCGGCGGGAATCGCACCCGCCGCGCCGTGGGCATTGTGGTCGACCGGGAGTCCGAAGAACTCCGTCAGGTGCGCGCGGGCCTTTTGCACCTCGGCCGTCGCATCGCTGAGGGAAGCCTCCGCGGCTGTGAGCGAAGTTTCCGCGCTCTCCATCTGCTGGCGTGAGGCGGCCTTAAGCGCGAGCAGCCGGCGCGTACGATCGCGGACCTCGCGCGCGTAAGTTGCCTGTGAGCGGGCGCGCTCCAGTTGCGCAAGCGCCTTTCGATACGCGGCGCGCGCCTCGTGAACGCCTTCGCTGAACAGTCGCGCCAGCACCTGCCCCGCCTGCACGCGATCGCCGACGCCCGCCTTCACCTCGACCACGCGACCGCTGACGATCGCTCCGATATGCCAGGTGTGATCCTCGTCGAAGACAAGCTGCCCCGGAGCCTCGACCATTTCCGGGATGAGGCGCAGCTCGACTTGTTCCACAACTACGCCCGCCTGCTTCTGCGCGCCCTCGCTCATGACAACGATTCCCGGCGGCCGCGCGGGCCCGCCGGCGGTGCCTTTGCGCGCTCCCGGCCCGCGGCCACAGGCGGCAATCCAGAGTACCAGCACTGACACGGTCAGAACCCTTGCGCTCACGGCATCATCCCGAGCGCCAGCCTGAGCGCGCTCACGCTCTCGCGGTATTGGCCGAGAGTGCGATTGTACAGAACCTCGGTGTCGATACGCGTGCGCTCTCCGTCGAGCAGCCGAAGCAGATCGGCGCCGCCCTCGACGTACGCGCCCCTTGCGATTCGCGAGGTTTCGAGCGCGCGCTTGAGCATTTCGTGCGGCACTTCCATCACCAGCCGCCGACGCGTCTCATAGTCATCGATTGCGGACTCAATCTCCGCTCGCACCTGGAGCCTCACCGCTGCGAGATTCGATTTCGCCGCGTTCAGGTCGGCGCTCGCCGCCATCGCCCGGCCCTGGTTGCGATTGAAGACCGGAAGATCCACCTGGAGGCCGAACAGCATCGTGTCGAATCCGCTCCATCGCTTGTAGCCAAGCACCAGGCTCGGGTCGGGAAATGCATTCGCCTGCTGCAGCGTCAGATTGGCCCGAGCCTGGGCCACGCTCCGTTCGGCGAGCATCACCTCGGGGCGCCTTTCAAGCGCGGCCTCGGGATCGATTGGCGTGACCTCGACGATCCTGTCGAGCGGTTCGGTGAGCGCGATATCGGTGCGCGGGTCCATTGCGAGTTCGCGCAGAAGCGCAACTCGCGCCCGGTCGGCCTCTATCCGCGCGTTCTGCACCTGCACCTCGAGCCGGTCGCGCGCGACTTCGACGCGGATCAGATCCGCCTCCGCCATCGCGCCCTCTCTGACGCGGTCGCGATGGTACTGGACGATCTTCTGGAAGGTGCCCTCGTCCTCTTGCAGGAGATCGCGAATCCTGGCCGTGACCAGCGCGTTCCAGTAGGCAAGGCTCGCGCGCGCGGCGATATGGCGGCGGAGCAGAGCAAGCGCCATCCGCGAGACCTCAACGCCCGCGGCCCCGTACGCTATACGCTTTCGTCGTTTGCCGGCGATTTCGATCGGCTGCTCGACATAGAAGTAGTCGTCGGTGTCGTTCCAGTAGTTAAAGGGTTGCCCACCCCATCCGATACGCGTGTTTTCCGACTGATAGATGAACCTCGGGTTGGGCAGGAGCCCCACCTGCTCCTGGATACCTTGCGCCGCTTCGACCCTCGACGCCGCCGCGGCGATTAGCGGGTTCGCTCTGAGCGCGCGCGCGATAGCGTCGCTGAAGCTGAGATTCATTTGCGCGCGCGCCTGGCCCGGCAACTGGAATATGCAGATGACGCAAAGCGCGATTACGAGGCTGGGCAAGCTGCCTGTCGCGGACTTGGTTTGTGCTCCCGGATTCATAGTCAACTGCCGCGCGCCGTTTCACCGGCGCCGAACAGCGGCCTCGATGCGCGCACTTGTCGGCGAAACGGCAGCGGGCCTATCCGGTGACCTGCCCTTGACCGGCCTTGCAGTGCAACACGGTCGGACAAGGGCTCTCCGTCCTTCGCCAAAGCCGATAGCAGCAGCCGAGACCCTCGGGTTCGACGAACGACATCTATCGAAATCCACATTCCGTGCCAGCGCACGGCGTGCTTGCACGCGCTTTGTCAGTTCGCTCGGCCGGCAGATGTTGTACCGTTTGGACACACCGTTTCGGCGTCTGATGCGCTAGGTGGCAGCACCGTGTCGGCCGTTCGGCCGTCCGCGATGGCCTGGGGTTTGCGGGCTATGAAGATGGGTGAAGCGACGAATCCTGCATCTGGACATGGACGCCTTCTTTGCGTCGATCGAGGCGCAGCGCCATCCGGAACTCGCCGGCAAGCCGATCGTAATCGGCGGGCGCGGCGATCCGACCGAGCGCGGTGTTGTATCGACGGCCTCGTACGAAGCGAGGAAATTCAGAATTCATTCGGGCATGCCGCTTAGAACCGCCCGCCGGCTTTGCCCCGAGGCCGTGTTTCTTGCCGTTGACTATCGCGAGTACGAAAAAGTCTCGGAGAGGATCAAGGCGGTTCTGCGCGAGTTCTCGCCCGTTATCGAGGACGCGGGCATCGACGAATGGTTCCTCGACATTTCTCATGTGGACAAACCGCCGGAGATGTTCGGGCGCGAAATCAAGGACCGTATCCGCGCGCAAATCGGGCTCACATGTTCTGTCGGCATCGCGCCGAACAAACTGCTTGCAAAAATCGCCTCCGATATGAACAAACCCGACGGGCTCGTCATCATCGACGAATCCGACATCCCCGCGCGCATCTGGCCGCTTCCCGCTGGAAGACTCCCCGGCGTCGGGCCGCGCACCGAGCAAAGGCTTCGGCAGATGGGCGTCGAGACAATCGGGGCCATCGCGGCGCTTGCGCCCGAAGAGATCATCGCCGAGTTCGGTCCCGCGCACGGGCACTACCTGCACGAGGCCGCTTATGGAATAGACGAAAGCCCGCTAATCACGCACTGGGAGGCGAAATCGTGCGGCCGGGAAACAACTTTTCAGCGTGACGTCACCGACCGCGCGATTCTTGCCGGGGCGCTCGTCCGGCTCGCGCGCCGAGCGGCCGAGGATCTGCGCGGTGAAGGATGCCTCGCGAAGAAAGTCACCGTAAAGCTGCGTTTCAGCGACTTCCAGACCCTCACTCGGGACGAGACTCTCCGGGAGCCGACCAAATCGCTCGACCTCATCACGAGAGCCGCGTTCGACTGTCTGAATCGAATCGAACTCGTCAAGCCGGTGCGCCTGCTGGGTGTGCGGGTCGGCGACTTGCGGAGGCAAAAGAAAATGACTGCGGAACGCAAGCGCGGAGGACTCGCCGATTTCGTCAGAACCACGGGCGGCACCTTCAGCCGCGAGCTTGGGATTGATGTCGCCTCGCGCGATGCGCAGGAACTCTTCAAATGGTTCCTCGCCGCGATCCTGTTCGGCGCGCGGATCTCGGAAGCTCTCGCGGTCCGCACTTACCGAGAGTTCGAAAAGCAGCGGCTGACGACGGCAAAGCGCGTCGTTGCTTGCGGATGGGACGGGCTGGTCGCGGTTTTGGACGAGGGCGGATACGTTCGCTACGACTTCAAAACCGCATCGAAACTCGGCGAGGTCGGCAAGGCCCTGCTCGGGCAATATCGCGGCGATCTGAATCGTCTGCACGAGACCGCGCGCGATCCGCGCGACCTTGAAGCAAAGCTGAAAGCGCTCGGAAAAGGTATCGGCGACGTGACGGTGGAGATCTTCCTGCGCGAGATGCGCTCGACGTGGGAAAAGGCCGACCCTCCGCTGTCCGAACTCGCGATGCTGGCGGCGAAGGAACGAAAACTGCTCCCGGAACATCTCGTTGATAGGCGCCGCGCTCTCGCGCTGCTCAAGGAACGATGGACCCGCGAGGGCAATCGCGGCGCCGATTTCGCGGACTTCGAGGCCGCACTGGTCGCCACGGCCTTGCGCTGAGAAGAAGACGTGGCCGCCGCGAGCGGCACGAGTCGCCGCGCGCTCGCAACACTCGTCCTCGCGCGCGAAGCGCGTGACTCTCGCACTTACTTCTCGCGCGCAACCCCGACTATGCGGCTCGCCATCGGATGAGATTACCATTGACCTCGAAGCGTCCCGGCATGAACCGCTCGATCACCCACATGTTGGTGCGGCAGTGGGCGGTTATTTCCGAAACCGTGACGGCACTCTCGCCGTCGGCGAGCGCCATGTAGGGAAGGATCTGATCGGCCATATGCCGATCGAGGCACGCTGTTGATTCGAACTCGCGCAGGAAAGCCTGTGCGGCCTCGCGGCCAACTTCTTCGGCGCGCTTGCCTCGCGCTCCGAGTCCGTCGGCACCGACGACCGTGTTTTCGAACTCGGCCACAACGCATACCGCGCTGCCCGCGGAACGACTCGGAGAGTAATCGATCGCGCTATCGGGTGCGAGCGGAAGTGCGCCGAGCGCCTCCGTCGCTCCTTCGATTTGCCGCTCCGCGACGCGTCTTGCCCTGAGCACCGCCGCGGCGCTCGACACTATTGAGACGCGTCTCAGCGCCCCGCGCTCGACCGCGTTTATCGTGCCCAGCCGCGACGGGATTATCCTGACGAGTATTTCCGCTCCACCCCTGGGATAGTATCCGCGGCGAGCAACCTCGATTTGCGGCGCGATACCCATCCGGCTCACAAACCAGAGCAGGACATGGCGCAGGTAGTCGAGCGTCGGCGACATGGCCGTGTCCGTGCCGCCGCC
Source organism: Deltaproteobacteria bacterium (assembly GCA_021786815.1). GTDB lineage: Bacteria > Desulfobacterota > Binatia > Binatales > Binataceae > DTIX01. The sequence goes on along the minus strand of JAJYMR010000234.1, from coordinate 30,773 downwards.
TTCGAAACGAACCGTCACCGGTTCCGTAAACCGAAGCGCGGCCGGTATCAGGCTCTGCAGCACGAGCGTGATGCTTCCAGCGGTTGGAATCGCGACTCTGAGCTCGCGCACGCCCGCGTGGCCCGGACTAAACGCGAGTTCGCGCGAGCCGACCTCATCGCCGCTGAAAACGCCGCCGCATAGTTCGGCAAGCGCGCGAAGGCCGTGGAGATGCTGCAGGCGAAGGCCCGGCTCCCTGCGGCCCTGGCGAATATTGAAAATCCTGCACGGCGTTGCGGTGACCACGGCAAGACTGGAAGCGGTCCTCACGATTTGGCCACCACCCTCGCCGAAGGAACCGTCGATTTCGACCACGCTCGCCTGGCGCAACCTCATGCCCTCCCGGCTGTCATCACGCGCCCACTCAGGATACAACATCGAAACGCCTGATAACCGAGGTGAGCAAACATGGACCGGCGCATTCCTTCATCGCGGACAAGGAGCGCGCGCGAACGGCCGGTCGCGATCGTCACTGGCGCAGGCCGCGGAATCGGACGCGCGACCGCCGAAGCCCTTGGCGCGAAGGGCTATGCGCTCGTGCTGGCCGAGCTGATGCCCGGTCTCGGGCGCACGGCCGAGCGGGCGCTCAAAAAAGCGGGCTACGACGCGATTTTCGTTCAGACCGACGTTTCCGAGCCGGACTCGGCCACACGATGCGTTCAGGCCGCGATGCGCAGATTCGGACGTATCGATTGCCTGGTGAATAACGCGGGAGTGCTCAGCGTCGGACCGCTGGTTTCCCTGCCGGTTGGGGAGGTGAATCGGATCCTCGACGTAAACCTGCGCGGCGCGATTCTCATGGCGCGCGCGGTCCTGCCCGCGATGATCCGGCGAGGCTCGGGAGTGATCGTCAGCGTATCCTCGCTTCTCGGGAAGTCCGGAGCGGGCGACTACGTAACCTACTGCGCGAGCAAGTTCGGTGTCGTGGGACTGACTGAGGCGCTCGCCGACGAGGTCGCCGGCAAAGGCATCAAGGTGTGGGCGGTTTGCCCGAACATGGTGGATACCGCGATGGCGCGAAAGACCGGCTTGAGCGCGAGTGTACGGCATCGCGCGTTGAAGCCGGAAGCGGTAGCCGAAGCGATCGTCGCGCTCGCTGTCGGCTCGAAGCGCGCGCCGAGCGGAAGCGCAATCGACATTGTCTGACGCGCAAGCCCGAGACGGCCTAGATACGCGCGCTCTGTGCGGCCGGCGCTTCCATCCGCAGCAGAGCCACGTTGGGGCGGACCAGCCGCGCAAAGTCCCCGTATTTCATCTTGATCGCCTTCGAATGAGTACAGGCGTTGAAGACAATATCCTCGTCGCGGCTGAGCGACTCGTCCACCCACACAGCAATGTCATACAGGTTTCCGAAAGGCGGCATCGCGCCCGCCTCGCAGTTGGGAAACAGGCTGACGAAGTCTTGCTCGGTTGCCAGCGACAGGTCGCTTCTTCCGGTTGCGTTGCGCACCTTTTCGAGGTCCACGTGGTACGGAGCCGGCAAGACAATCATCAGGAACTCCGAGCCGCTGCGCAGTATCACAACCTTGGCGAGTTCCTTGCCCCGGATATGCTCGATCGCGGCAAGCTCCTGCGACGTGTACACCTCGGGATGAGTAAGGACCTCGTATTCGACGTGATTCGCGTCAAGGTACTCTTGCAACTTGATAAGGGGCGGCATAGGAGCCTCCTTAAGAGCCAGTTGCGGCGGGAGCCAGGTCGGGCGCGTGATCCGGGTGGAGCTGGCAGCTATGAATTATCGACGATGCTCGCGCCCAGGCACACCGAGCGCCGATCGAATCGTCGCTTTTCGCCCTCGTTAATGCAATCGCGATGAAGTCCAGGGAACGTATCCATGCCGTCCGTCTGGCGCGCACGATGCTCGCGGCTCTGGTTGGTGCGGCTCTGGCGCTTGTCGCGCATCCCTGCGTGACCCACGCGGCGCCAGCGGCGGACGGCGTCCACGGTGCATTTTCAGATTGGAAAGCTGACGCTCCCGGCGTGCGCCATCGCGTGACCCTGGGCGACCTGCCGCCTCCTTATGCGACTGCTTCGGCCGTCAATCCGGCGGAGATTATCGCCCGGCCGCACGACGCCTGGCCGAAGGCGCCGCCGCACTTTCGGGTTGATTTGCTCGTCTCCGGGTTGCAAAGTCCGCGTCAGATCCGGATCGCGCCTGACGGCGACGTGTTTGTCGCCGAAAGCACTGCCGGACGGATTCGCGTGCTGCGCTTCGGCAGAGACGGCTCGCATGTGAGCGAGAACACGCTGTTCGCTTCGGGGCTGACGCTGCCGTTCGGAATTGCCTTTTATCCACCAGGTCCTGAGCCGCGCTACGTTTACGTCGCGAATACCGATTCCGTCGTGCGATTTCCATATCGCAACGGCGACCTGAAAGCGCGAGGGCCGGCCGAGCGCGTCGTTTCGGAAATTCCGGGCTACGGAGCGCACTGGACGCGCGACATTGTCTTCTCCGCGGACGGCGGCAGGATGTTCATCGCGGTCGGTTCGGCTTCCAACGTGCAGGAGAATCCTCGCGTGAGCGAGAAATTGCGCGCCGACATCCTGACATGCAGCGCGGACGGCACGGGACTGCGGGTTTACGCGAGCGGCATCCGCAATCCCGCAGGTCTCGCGATCGACCCGGCCACGGGACAATTATGGTGCGCCGTGAACGAGCGCGACGGGCTCGGAGATAACCTCGTACCGGACTACGTGACCCACGTGACCCAAGACGGCTTCTACGGATGGCCCTGGTTTTATCTCGGTGCGCATCGCGACCCGCGCCATCCCCGCGGCCATCAGGGATTAATGAGCAAGGCGATAGTGCCCGACGTGCTGATCGCGTCGCATTCGGCGCCGCTCGGGGTGACCTTTTACGGCGCGAGCGCCTTTCCAAAGGAATACCGCGGCTGCGCCTTCGTTACACTGCATGGTTCATGGAATCGCTCGCGCCGTACAGGGTACAAGGTAATAAGCGTCCCGATGCGCGATGGTGCCGCGGGCGGCGAATACTACGATTTCGTCACCGGATTCATCACGCCCGACGGCAAGGTATGGGGCCGTCCGGTTGGCGTCGCGGTAGCGAGAGACGGTTCGCTGCTTATCACGGACGACGCCTCGAATTCGCTCTGGCGCGTGTCGTATCAGCCCGAACGAGCGCGCTGACAGCGCGTGCATCCACGCCGCGACGGCCGCCCGGTGGTGGGACGGGTCTTTATCGGCGCCAGCGTCCGCGTTTTTTCGGCGGACCAGGAACAAATTCCATCTCACCCTCGTCAGGCCCAAAGACGACCTTTGCACCGGCATGAGGTCGCGGCGCCGAGATCGCGCCGAGCGTGTCCACGATAGCCTCGGCGGCGATTTCGGGCTTCTCCGTTTTGGCTTTTTCGGCCTCGGCCTCTCTTATGATGTCGCTGAGCGACAAAATTCCGACCGGTTTTCCATCAGCGTTGACGACTGGAAGCCGATGCACTTGGTTCTGGCGCATCAACTCTTCGGCGGTCGCAACATCGTCTTCGGCAGCGCAGGAAATAACCGGCTGAGCCATCGCGCTGTCCACCCGGATCAGCGAAAGAGCAAGACCCTGCGTGTAAGCCGCCATGCAGATGTCGCGGTCGGTGATGATGCCGGCCAGTTTTCCTTCCCGGTTGACGACAGGAACGCATCCGCAATCGTTCTCCCACATTATTTTGGCCGCCGCACCGGCCATCTCGTTGACGCTGCAGGTTTTGACTTCGCGGTTCATGATTTCCGCTACTCGCATACCTTCAACTCCATTTCTTTTGGCCTGCGCAAACCCGAGTGAGAAGACGTGATCCGCATACCCAAACCGATGTTCTGACGCCCCAGGGCCGTCAACCAACCATCCGGCGCCTGTCAAATATCCACGTTCCGTGCCGTTGCCGGTCGGTATCAGGCGCGAACGACTTTACGTCGTGATAACGCCGCGTACTGTGCCAATAAGAGTCAGTCGGCAGGCGTCTGACGCCGTAGGTGGCAACAGTTCGCCGGCGTCTCCGGAGACGCCCCGACAAGGGCACGCCATGAACGGTTACCGACCTTGCGTCTGCGGACCGGGGTGGGCTATCGTCATTTGAAGGCTCACGCAGCTAGGAAACGGTTTTAAGGAGGCATTCGCCATGCGGGAAGTGTCGGTAATCGGCGCCGGAATGGTCAGATTCGGGAAGTATCTTGACACGAGTATGAAGGTTCTCGGTCGCGATGCTGTCAACAACGCTCTGAAGAGCGCGGGAATAGAGGCCAAGCAGATCGAAGCCGCCGCAGTCGGCAACGCGATGGCGGGACTGATTACCGGCCAGGAATGCGTCCGCGGACAGGTCGTGCTGCGTGAGATGGGAATCGGCGGCATCCCGATCGTCAACTGCGAGAACGCGTGCGCCAGCTCGGCGACTGCGTTTCACCTTGCATGGCTGTACGTCGCCTCGGGAATGTACGACGTGGTGCTCGCGCTCGGAATGGAAAAGCTCTACCACGCCGACAAGAAGAAATCCTTTGCGGCGATCGGCTCGGCGGTGGACGTCGAGTTGATGAGGGAACTGGTCGCCAAGATGAACGCCGACCAGGAGAAACTGCGCGCCGAGCGTGCCGCGCGCGGCGAGGCTCCGAGCGGCGGCGCGGGTGAATCGCGCTCGATGTTCATGGACTTCTATGCGGCCTCCGCGCGCGCTCACATGCAGAAGTACGGCACCACCAAGGAGCATTTCGCGCGTATCGCGGTTAAGAATCATCGCAACGGCAGCCTCAATCCCTACGCACAGTACCAGGATGTCTGCACGCTCGAAGACGTGCTCAATTCCCCGGTCGTGGCCGAACCGCTGACGCGCCTGATGTGCTCGCCGATCGGCGACGGCGCGGCGGCGACGATTCTCTGCGCATCCTCGATAGCGAATCGCTTCACCGCGAAGCCGGTCAAAGTGCTCGCGTCGATTCTGTCCTCGGGTACCGACCACGGTCCCGACGAGCCCGACGTGGTGACGCGCGTTGCCAACAAGGCCTACAGCATCGCCGGCGTTGGTCCGCAGGACGTGAACGTGATCGAGCTGCACGACGCGTCGGCTCCCGCGGAATTGATCACTTACGAGGAACTCGGCATCTGCAAGCCCGGCGAGGGCGGCAAGCTGGTTGACGAGGGCGCGACCGAGATCAACGGCCGGGTCGCGGTCAATCCCTCGGGCGGACTGCTCGCGAAGGGTCATCCGGTGGGCGCCACCGGCGTTGCGCAGATCTGCGAGGTCTTCTGGCAGTTGCGCGGCGAGGCCGACAAGCGCCAGGTCAAGAACGCCAAAATCGGTCTTACCGAGAACGGCGGCGGAATGGTGCGTGGCGAAGCAGCCGCGATGTCGGTGCACGTGTTCGGCGTCTGAGGCCGAGGCACAATCGCACGATTGATGTTTCAATGGCGCGCGTCGCACCGCGATTCAAAGCGGATGCGACGCGCGCTTTTTTTCGTGATGCCGCTCACGCAACGTCATTCGGGCGCGAAAGGCGCCTCGCGGCACGAGCCCTCGGGAGGAGATGACCGATGAAACTCGTCGTACCGGCGATATTCAACACGGACTTCCTCGATACCGTCGCCGGCTATCCAATAAGCCATCTGTATGGCTCGGTCGCCGGGGACGTCGGCCTCAGGGCGAACCAATGGCTCCCGCAGCCGAAGGCCGACGACTTTGCGCAGTACGTCGATTACGCGCGCCGCAAGGGTGTCGCTTTTTTCTATTGCCTGAACGTCGCGTGCCTTGGAAACCGCGAGTTTACCTCGGAGGGGCAGCGATGGCTGGTCGAGCGCCTGGGATGGCTCGCGGATATCGGCGTCGAAGGCGTGGTGCTTTCCAATCCCTACTTCGTCGCCTTCGCCCATCGGCGCTTTCCACATCTCAGGATCGCCGTCTCCACTTCGGCCGCGATCGATAGCGTGGACAAGGCGCAATTTTTCGAGGGCCAGGGCGCCGACACTCTTTACCTGCCCGAATACATCAACCGCGATTTCCCGTTGCTCGCACAAATCCGAAAACGCGTGCGCACGAAGCTCGTGCTGCTGGCGAACGTGGGATGCCTGCTGCACTGCCCAATTCGCCAGTATCACATCAACCTCGTCTCGCACTCGAACGAGAGCCTGGAACTCGGCACCTACGTGGATTATCCGCTGATGTGGTGCACGCAGGAGAAGGCGCGCGAGCCGGCGCTGATGCTCAAGTCGCCGTGGATAAGGCCGGAAGACCAGGCGCTCTACGAGGAAATCGGCATCGACGAGTTCAAGCTCGCCGGACGCGAGATGGACCGCGCGTGGGTCGAGCGCGGGACCGAGGCTTACGCGCGCCGCCGTTACGATGGCGACCTGAACGACCTCGTCCTCGGTTTCGACCATCTGGAACCGTACGGTCGCCTTCCGGTGCGGATTCCAAACCGCGCGCTCGACGGCTTCGTCGAGTTTTTCAGGAAAAAGCACGATTGCCGCGCGGGATGCCGCGACTGCCGTTACTGCGACGATTACGCGGCCGAGCGTATCACGGCCGAAGACGGACGCGACTCGTTCGTAAACAGAGTCGGAAAAGCGATCGCGCGATTCGAAAGCGGCGGCTTTAGAACCGTAAGCGGCAACTAGATTCGATCTACACCGCGCGAAGCGGCGTGGGCGAGTGCAGGAAATAGAAGCCGGTCGGATCCACTTCGGCCATGATGCCCGTGCGCAGCCATCCCTGGACAGCGATCCCTCCGGCCGGCGCAAGCGGTGATTTGACGCCGATTTCGGCGCGCTCCACGACTTCCCATCCGATATTGAGCGGCGAACCGTCGGCAGGATTGAGCGGGCGCAGATCGACGTTCGGCATCGGGATTCCGGCGGCGTCGCTGAGGTACCAGCTCGGATGGGCCGCAAGCACGGGACCAAGATCGCTTCGCCCGAACAGCGTCAGGACGTCGCATCCGAGCCTTCGCGCAAGCCGCATCCGGCGTGAGGCGCTGAACGGTCCTTCGATTGCGGCGATAAGCCCCGCCGCGATTCGCTTCGGCAGGCCCGCCGTGCCCGCCTCGTCGAGCATCCGTCCCGCCCGGTCCCATCCGCACGCCGCATAATCGACCCACTCGCGCGGCGCCGGCGGATTTTCCTCCCATCCCGCGAGCAGCGTCGCTCCGCGCTGCAGCGCTCCAAGCATCATCGCGAGCGTGTACCATCGCGTCGGCGGCTCGAGCATCAGGAGCGTGATTTCCTCGGCGAGCATGTAAAAGCGCCCGACAGACACCGCGCTCGCAACCAGGCTTCGATGGCTGTGCTGGACCTCGCCGCGGCCGTCGGGCGTGGGCAGAACCATCAGCGGCGTGCGCGTGTCGGGACGCCCTTCGCGCGATTTCCCCTCCGAGCCTTCGACTTCGTCAAAGCTGACGACCGGAGCCGGCGCGCCCGGAATCGCCTGCGGAGCGATAATCAGTTCGGGCTGGAATGCCTGAAGCGCCTGCTCGGACGGCGTCACCTCGCTCAGGAAGATGAGCACCTCGGCATCGAACGCTCCGAAAGCCGCTATCAGCATCCGGGCCGCGTCGGGCTCGACGATTGCCACGCGCGACGCGCGCTTCACCCTGGCGCGCAGGCAGTCGGCTAAGTGGCGCGCGCGCTCGGCCAACACGCCGTAGGTAAGCGTGCCCGACGCGCTCACCAGCGCGGCGCGGTCAGCCGCAGCGGTGGCCTGCTCGTAGATCGTGATATCGCCGATCGTTTTCAGCGGGATATGCGCGTAACGCGGCGTATCCTCGGGCCAGTATGCCGCCAGCAGGCCAAGCGCACCCTTGCTCATAGCTCCGCCTCCCGCTCGGAAAGGATCGGCGGCACGCCTTTGAAGCGAAGCGGCAAATCCTTGACCGGCGTTATCTCGACCGGAACGTCGAAGCGGCGCGACAGGGCGGAGCGCGCGTGGTCAAGGAGCGAGACCGCCGACGCTCCGTGAGGCTCAATAAGCAGAAGCCGGAGTTTCCCTTCGGCGAGGCCTTCGCGCGTGATGACGCACGCCGCGCCTTTCAGTTCCGGCACTTCCTCTTCGAGCGCAAGCTGAACGTCGTAGGGCAAAAGCGCGCGCGCGCCGATACTGAAGCAATCTTCCCATCGTCCGAGCAGCTTGATGCGCGGCGAGGGAAGCCCGCATGCGCACGGCGTGTGATTGATCACGCCGACGTCACCGCTGTCGTAACGCAGATAGAGCGAGCCATACGGGATCAGCGCGCAATGGACAACCGAGCCGCGCTCGCCGTCGGCGACGGGCAGACCGGTTTTGCGGTCGATTACCTGTGCGTGGCAGGTGTCGGACACGACGTGAAGTCCCTCGGCATACGCGCAGTCAACGGCGAGAAGATTTTCGCTCGTTCCCGCGATCTCCGCGACACGTTCGACCCCGGTCAGAGCCTTCAGATGCGCACGCATCCCGGGTGTGATTGCCGCTCCGGTAACCACGAGACTTCCGACTCCGGCGAAGAGTTCGTTGCCGGCGATACCGCGGCGGCGCGCCGCGTCCAGAATCGAGAATACCATCGGCAGGAACATCGTGACAAAGCGCGGCCTGAAGTGCACGAGCGCGTCAACGACTCGGTCCGCGAACCGCGGCAGGTAGGTTCCCGAAACCACCACGCACCGCATCCCGAAACGCATCGCGATGAACGGCTGAATCGCGGCGTAGCTGTGCCACGCCGGCGCCGACATCACCAGCGTCCCGCCCGGGCGAAGCCCCGCCCACCAATGCGCCCGGCTAGAGGACATCCCTTGCGCCCGGCGCCATCGCGCCGTGTGCGTGATAAAGGTCGTACCCGCCGTGCCGGAACTCAAACTGAACGTCGTGCGCGAGCCGGGCTCGTCCGCGCCGCGCTCGATTCCCAGGCGCTGGCTTTGGGTCTTGCGCTGCGCCGCAAGCAGGTCGGCCTTGGCGAATATCGGCATCCGGTTGAGGTCGTCCAGCGCGCGGAAGCTCGCCGGATCGAAACCCGCGGCGGCGAACCGTTCGCGATAGAAAGGAAGCTCGCGGGCCGCGACGGTAAACACCGCGCGCAGGCGCCGCACCCACCATCGCTCCAGTTCCGCTGGCGATAGCCGATCGATATCGTCGAACGGTTCCGTGTTCAGCATTCGATTCGCTGCGCGCGCGGCTCAAGCGGGCATCCCGCGCCCGCCAGACGCGCCGCCCCCAGGTTATAGCGCACCGAAGGACAGGTCACCGCGAAAGTCGTGGTTATCGCCACCTCGCCCGAGGGCAACTGCTCGGCCCGGTAGCGCCGGTCCAGATGAAAGCACCCGCACTCCGAACATTCGCCCGCGAGCATAAAGGCGGCGTCGCATCGCAGGATTCGCAACACGCGCACGCCGAGGCTCGAGGCCGCGGCTTGGGCCTGTTCCCGAGTTACCGTGCCTTCAACTTCGCTCACTGCGGCCCATCGAACCGTCTGCGCAAGCGAAACACCGGCGGTCTCCAGCGCCGAGACGAACGGAGCGACCAGATCGCGCCTGAGCACGAGCATCGTGGGCTTCACGGTCTCCACGATACCGACCATCCGCGGCGCCATCGTGGCAACGCCGTCATTGCACACCGCGAAGATACCGAGACGCTCCGCCGCGCCGCGCCGCAGATAGCCCACGTAGCCGCCTGAAGCGAGCAGAACCATCGGGCTCGAACCGTAGTCGAAGAAGGCGATCGTCTCGCTGGCGACTGCACCCCAGCGTGACCACATCCCGCCGACCACCTCGGCCCATCGATCGAGTTCGGGCGGGTTCAACGCGGTCCATATCGGCGGCTCGCCGGTGGCTTCCATCTGAAGCGCGACCTTTGGCGTCACCGCGCCGATAACGCGCCCCGCGAAGGGATCGCCCGGATGCGTGGCGGCGTAGCTTTCGAGATCGGCGAGCGCCCACGGCGCGGGACGCCCGTCCGGTCCGAGGCGCTCGCGGTAGAATGGATAATCCGCGAGATGCGGTAAAGCCATCGTCACAAAACCGCTAGCCAGGCGAGTTGGAGATTCGCAACATTATTCGGGCTTGGTACCTATCCCCTGACCTTTTCCCCAAGGGAAGGGGAACCAGCTTTTGCGAGGTTTCCCTGAAGGAAACCTTTGCGTAACTCGTCGAAGACGAGCAGCCCATTTTTCTTTGTCCTACTTCCCTTCCCTTGAGGGAAGGGACTGAGGGTTAGGTTGTCTGTTTTTCGCCGAGTGTCTGTCTTTCGCCGAGCAAAACCCTAGAACGAGGCGAGGATTCCACCCAGCGCCGCGAGCAACGCCAGCGCAAGGTTGAAGTACGCCAAACGTTCCTGCCACGTGGCGACTTTCTCCTGGGAAGCGCGGCGCTCTTCGAGCTCGCGCAGGCCGGCGGAGTACGGAAGTTTCTTCGTGAGAACCGTGTTGTACCAGATTCCCGAAAGCGTGCCGGTGACGAGAAGCCCGAACCACGAGCACATCATCAGGAGAATCCATCGCAGATGCGCGAGCGCCAACACTTCGTGCGAAAAGATGTACGGCAGTTCCCCGAGCAGCCACAGGCGCAAAGCACCCGTCACTCCGAGCAACACGATGGCCGACCCGCCCAGTTTCATCAGTCCCCCGCCGATTTTCTGCGAGACGACCGCGGACTGGGCGGGCGGGATGCGGCGCAGCGCCGGCATCAGGATCATCGTGTTGAATATGATCGAACCTACCAGGACGATCGCGGAGTAAATGTGAATAAGCCGCAGTATACGTAACCAGGTATACGACTGCATCGTCCCTCGGCTTTAGTCATGCCATATCTTCGACCGATTGCGGATTCGGTCGTTGATATAACCCTCCTTGTAGTAAGTGTCGTAGAACGCCTCGTCCACGTTGTGAATCACCGCGCCGAAGTGCGCCTGCATCGGGTTGTAAGTAACCGGCCACTGGCCGAAATTCTTCACGCAGTAGTCGATATACGCGATGAGCGCTTCCTGCACCCATTCCGCAGGTCGCGTTTTGGGATGAGCGAGTATCTCATCGACCTTGTTCGACTTCCACGGCGCGCCGACCTTGCGCAGATAATTGTTGTCGCCGCGATGCATCACGCCGCCTTCGCCGTACTTCTCGTCGTACCAGGCCTTGACCAGTTGCTCGGCGCTCTTGTACCGCGGCGAGGGCACATAGGTCGCTTCCTTGACGCCCTCGATTCCGAAGATCTTGATCTGGCCGGTCGAAACAGGAGCCTTGGGATTCGGCGCCTCGATATGGAAGCCGAGGCCGCGCGAGATTTCCGGCATCGCGCCCATCAGCACATCGGGATTGAATCCGCAGAAGACCCACGCTCCGAGTCCCATCGCCTCAGTCGCAAGGCGGATGTTCTGCACCATGCATCCGATCGGAAACTGCTCGACCTGGAAGATGAGTTGCTCCTCGCCGGCGATCGTGCTCGGCAATTCGAGCATCCCCTCACGGATCCATTTCTCCAGCCCCGCCGGACGTCCGCCGTTCCACTCGTCGATCATGTAGAAGTGCCACACGTCCATGAAATTGATGAGAGCGGACTGTAGCCAGGCGGAGTCGCTCAGCGGAATGAACCAGGTCGAGCCGGGCATGTTCATGTTGAACTGATACGGACCCATCAGGGTCGCGTGCGGGGCGCCGGGTGCGCGCAACGCCCAATCGACATCGGGCCGCTCATCCAAGATCTGGATAAGCCCGTCCTGGTACCACTGGAGTACCTTGTCGTAATCGGCCTCGGATTGGATTTCGATCGGGCCGGAGCGCTCCTTGGTGGGCTTGTAGATAAAGGCGCCGCGGTCGTTGATCACAAGCAGATCCGTGGCGAGCGAGTTTCCCGGTGACGGAACGGTGCGGCCCGCGATCCATGTCAGTTCGTGGAATCCACCGTCGAGCGAGATGTCCCACGCGCACAGGCCGTTGGGACCGCACGCGGACCAGCAGATCAGCGCCTCTTCGAGTTCGGTCAATGGCTTCGGCTCCTTTTTGGAGACGAATTTCATCGGCCCGAGGCCCTGCTTCATCGTGCGGCCGGTCACGGGATGCTTTATTTCCTCACCCGAATCGATACGGTATCCGCGCCCGACGCGCCGGCTACGAATCGTCGTCAGCAGATCGAAGAAAGATGGAGACTGTTGGAATGCCCACTTGAGCCTATCTTGATCGTTCATTGCACCAAGCTCCTGAATCTTGCCTGCGGCAGCCGTTGAGCGCGCGGCGCAGAGCGGATTCCGCTTCTCTGGGCCGTAGTATCGTTCGGCCCGCGTTGAAAGATCAAACGAAAATCAAATTCGCCCACGCCATGAGCACCCAACCTGGCCATCCGCGCGGGCGGCCGACGGAGTAATTATCCCGCGAAGCAATATTTACCGTCGCGTAGTTCGACCCATCGGCCGCGATCGGTGACCTGGCCCCCTACGTCTATCTGCGTGCGCAGGATGAGCAACTCCTCTTCGGTCGGCGGTTCGAGAATTTCTATTTTCTTCGCCATCTTTGGCTTGAAGCTCATCTCGTCCAGCACCTGCTCGACGGTCACATACGGAGCGATCGCCTGGAGCATCAACTGGCAATCGGTGTCGTAACCGAACATCGCCCACGGCGTGTAAACGCGCCATGGTCCGGTGCCTGGCGGCAATCCGTGCTTCTCGCGCGAGCCGGGACCGTCAAGAAAGCCGGGCGAGGAGATGAAATCGACCCGGTCGACGAATTTGCGCTTCTGCTGATCGGTCACGAGGATCGTGCGCCACGCGAGTGCCGCGATACTGTCGGCTCCGCCTGGCCCGCCGAAACGTCGTCCTTCGCCGCCCTCGTACTTGCCGACCACCGTCGAATTGACGTTGCCGTAGCGATCGACCTGGAGCGTGGCCAGGATGCCGTAGTCCACGTAGCCGAGATGGGCCAAGTCGGCCGCGTAGTTCATCGTGCTCCACTGCAACGCGCGGTAGTTGGCGCGCGAGCTGATCATGGTCATCAGCGGATCGAACGGAACAACGGCTTCGGGGCCTACCACGCCGTCTTCGGTAAGGTACTGAAGATTGGGCATGTTGGTTCGCTTGGCGAGCAGGACCGAGGAGAGCGGCTCGCCGCCGCCGCCGACCCAGTAAATCTTCTTGTCCTCGACGAGACGGGAGACCTGAACGATTACGAATTCACGTTCGCTGAAATTGGCTGCCGGTGTGCTCATGCGCCGTAGCCCTCCTTGATCGTTTCGCGGCGGCGAATCTCGGCCATCTTCTTCGTGCCGACCACCTTGGCGAGATATTCCTCGTGAGAGTTCACCGAGTAGACGTGTTTCTCAAGATAAGCCTTGAAATCGCCGCGGAACATCGCGCCCATCGCTTCGACCACGCCCTCGGGATCCGATGCGTAGTAGCCCTGCACCGTTCCCGGATAGGCGCCGAAAGGAGCGTGGACCACCGCGTCAACCGCGAAATGCGGTATCGAGGTGCGGCCGGGATCGCGCCGGATCTCGTCGGTCGAGACGATTTCCTCGGCCGAAACGATCACGCGCTTCGAAGCAAGCGCGCATTCCTGATGCGTGATACCGGTGCCGAAGACGCGCGCGTTGCCGTACTCGTCGGCCTGATGGACATGGATGATGGCGACGTCGGGATTGAGTGCGGGAGCGAGCAGAACCGGCTGTTTGCTGTAGGGATCCTCGACTATCTTGCAGCCTGAGTGCGGGAATCCGTCGGTCCCGCCGAAGCTGCGCGCCGGCAGAAACGGCAACCCCATGGCGCCCGCCTTGAGCCGAAGCGTCATGATCGCGTTGGAGTACTCGTAGATCTTGCAGCGGTTCTCGCGCACCGCTCGGGCGATCCAGGGACCGAAGCCGATGAAGCCGATGTCGATACGGTCAGCGCATCCCGCCTCGACCAGCATCGCACACGCGACGTAGGTGAACTTTCCGCACAGCCACAGGTTCTTCTTGCGTTGGCGGATTATCTCGCGAATCAGCGAGGCCGGTCCGCGCTGGAAGTAGTTGCAGTCGTACGCGAAGTAGTCGCCGTCGTGGACGAGCTTCTCGACCGCCTCCTTCTCGGACATCAGCTTGGAAACCATCTCGTGCGGCTTGTGATCCCGCACATATGCCCGATAACTGTCGGGATCGACCTTTAGATATTCGCCTTTGCCTTCTTCAAGGATGCGCATAACGAGCGCTCTCTCTGCGGGTCATCGAGACGACCCCAGGTTGTTCGGGCCCCGCGCAACAAGACTAAGCCGCGGCGGTCCGGTTTGGGACGCACGCGGCCCGCGTATGCGAGCCGCACGCCTCCGGTTGATTTTCTCGGTCAGGCGACCTTTTTCATCGCGCCCTTGGCCTTATGCCATTTATCCATGTGCTGCTTGTGAGTCTTCAGATACGCGGGCCCGTCGTAATACTTGTCGTAGAAGTCAAGCTCGATGTGCTGGGCCTGGATATAGACATAAAGCTGCATCGCGGGGACCAGCGAAGGGAATGTCCCAAAGGTGTCCCATATATAGCGGCAGCTTTCCTTGCAGATCTGAATCGTTTGCTCGGGCGTGCGCGGCACATGGGACAGGAAGTCGGCGCGGTTCTTGTACGGCGTGGGCTTCTTGGAGAACGGATTGAAAGTGCCGTTGGGACCGAACTTCTTCGCGACGACCGCGTCGACCGCGGCGTCCATGTCCTTGTAATACGGGGGCCGGAAGCTCTCGAAAGCGCCGTCGATTCCGATCGGCATCGGGAACGCGTTCGGGTCCTTGGGATTCGATTCGAAACGGAACCCGAGTCCCTGCGCCATCGGCGTGCCCCCCATCACGACGAAGCTCGTCATCCCGCCGTAGAGCCATCCGCCGAGCCCCATCGCCTGGAGCGCGAGCATGATGTTATGGCCGATGAACGCGCTTTCGGCGCCGGTTATCGCCAACGACAGGTTGGTCTCGAACATCGTGAGCGGAACCGGAGTGTTGACCCATCCCTCGCGAATCCATCGCTCGCTGACGCAGGGCTTCATGCCGTTGCGGTCGTCGACCAGGTACTGTCCGAGGTCGGCCTGCAGCATGATCGCGTTAATGAACTCCTCGGTGACGTCCGAGATGGGCATGAAGAGGGTGCTGCCCGGCATGTTGGCGTTATACATGTTGAAGGACATGATGGCGCCGGTGTTGCGCGGGATGTCGAGGCGCCCGTCGAAGAGCTTGACGCGGTTGGCGCGCACGAAGTCCACCAGCTTATCGCGGTCGCTCTTGGTCTCGACGTCGCAGAGCTTGACCGGCTGTACCTCGCGCAGTTTCATCAGGTACACGCCTTCGTCGTTGGTGTAGAAAAGTTCGGTGCCGTGATTGCCGCACGGGCTCGCCCAAGTCCGCCCGACGTGCTCGACCATCGTGTTGCACATCCCGTCCCAGTTCTGGACGGAGTCGAGGTTGTCGGGTCGCGGCGTATGCGGCATATCCGACAGGTTGAGCCCGGTAACGCCGGTGCCCGCCGCAATCAGCATCGCCTCTTCGACTTCGTCGAGGGGCACGGGGTCATGAGACGATTTGAACTTGTTCGGCCCTTCCTGGATCTCCATGCCCAAACCGAAGCGGCGCGAACGGCGCTTGAAGATCGCCTCGAAGAGCGGGAAGTTCCAGGCCTCATCGACCTGTTCGAGCTCCGAAAGCTTGATATCATCAGCCATTATTATTCACCTCCGTCGGGCTCTTCCCGGCTTTATATTTTCTGTTCGGGCAGCGGCGCGGCTTCGGCAGCCAGATGGCGGGCGCGATCCTCTTCGACGAGGCTGGTCAGGTAGCGAAAGGCGAACAGAGCGGCGAAATCGAGCACCCTGGCGCTGACCTTCATCGTTGCGAGCATCTGCTTGAGCTCGTCAACGTTGAGCATCGTCTTTGCCGACCACACGCCCATCTTTCCGGTCATGACGAGCTCGCCGTTTTCGACCGTGACGTCCTCGATAGTCATGTTGAAGTTACCGGCGCGTGACCTGATTCTCATCGTCTTTCCCTCGTTTCTCAGCCGCAGCGATACCTGACGCCAAACCCGCCCGTCGGGTAAACCCAGGAAATGTTATGGAACGGGCAGATGACCCGGCAGGTGCCGCATTCGATGCAGCTCGCCCATTCGATAGTGGTGTGGCCGTTGTCCTGGACCTTGTAGTTCTGGACCGGGCATGTCACGGTGCAGGGCTTTTCGGTACAGGCCACACATACTTTCTGATCGATAATCTTTAAGTGCGGATTTCCCTCGTTGACCTTTATCGCAAGCGTCGCGAGTTTGTCATCCCGGCCGAGAAGCTTCGGCGGCCCGAGAAATTCCGCAACGTCGATTCGCTCCGAGGCCTCGCCGTGACCGTGTTCGCTCGCCTTCATCGCGCACCCCCGCTCACAGCATCGCCGCCTTTGCGGCGTCCATCAAATCCATTCCAAAACTGAGCAGCCCCATTTCCGCGAGCATATAATCGGCGACGGCCAGTTCCAGCTTGCGCTTGGGTACCTGCAGGCCGTCGTTATCCGGAACGACGGAGAAGAGCTTTTTCGCCATCTCCGCCATCGCGTACGGATACTTGCCGAAGAACTGCGGATGGGTGTCGGCGAAGCGGGTCAGGCGCTGATAGCGCTCGTAGTCCTGCCAGACGAAACTTTGCTTGAGGCGCGTTACGTAGGGCGAAAGCGCCTTGGCCGAGAAATCTCCTGCCTTGTGCGCCTGGATGATAGTCTCGGCGGCGAGCACTCCCGACGCCATCGCCATGTTGGTGCCTTCGTGGAACATCGGATTGGCGTTGACCATCCCCGCGGCACCGCCGATTACCAGGATTCCGTCGCCGACGAAGCGGGGCAGATTCTGCGGCGTCATCTCGGGAATAAGATGCGCGCAGTATTCGACCGGAGTCGTGCCGCGCAGAAGCCGCCGAATCACCGGATGCATTTTGAATTCGTTGAGCAGCACGTCGGGATGAACGCCGAGGCGTTCGAGCGCGCTGAGCGGGATACCGAAGCCGACCGAGATGGAATCGCGGTTGGTGTAGAGGAAGCCCGCACCCATCGTTCCGCGCACCGCGCCTCCGCCGAGATATTCGTAAGCGGCGCCTTCGTCGCCCTCGAGCGAGAAACGATCCTCGATCACGGAGCGCGGAAGCGAAACCACTTCCTTGACGCCGAGAATCACGGAAAGCGGAAGCTCTCCGCGCATCCCGGCCGATTGCGCGATTAGCGAGTTTGCTCCGTCGGCGGCTATTACCACGTTCGCGTTGACTTCGCCGCCCTCGCGCCTGACGCGCACGCCGGTGACCCGCCCGTCGCGCATTATCGCTTCGTCCACGACGGTCTGGGTGATGATGACGGCGCCGGCTTCCTCGGCCTTGGCCGCGAGATATCGATCGAAAATTGCGCGAAGAGCGGTAAAGGAATGGTTGTAGTAGGGCGGCTCGAAGCTCAGGAACTTGAAGGAGAGCGATAGTTCGTCAGCCTTCGACAACATCGAGAACCGCTTCTCGACCACGTAACGCTCAACGCATCCGGCCTCCATGAAATCGGGGAAGAACCGGCTCAGCACGGTCGTGTAGAGCACGCCGCCGAACATCGCCTTCGAACCCGGATAATCGCCGCGTTCGAAAACGACCACTTCCAAGCCCGCCTTGGCGAGCACATAAGCTGCTATCGAGGCGCCCGGACCGGCCCCCACAATTGCGACGTCAAATCGCTCCGCCATTCAATTCTTTCCCGCAGTTACTGGAGCCTGCTGTTTCATCTGCGCCCCGCGCACTGCGTCAGCATCAGACATGCCACGCGTCAGTTCAAAGCGATTCCGCGCTTCGGAACGTGCCGTCCGTCCCGGCCCTGCAGCAATTGGAATCCCCCGTGAGATTTTTTCCGAGGGCTGCGGTGAGCTCAGCGGACGAGGTACGCTTTGTATCGAAAAGCATCACTGCGGCTCCCATCGAGCCATTCGCGGGCCGGTAATGCGATGCCGGTGAGACAGGGTCATACCTGCATACCGGATTGCAGAAGGATGCCGTTGTGGATGAGAAAGCTGCGCACGGTGTTGCCGCGCTTCGCGCGCTCCCGTGAATCTGAGACTTCGCCACTTGCCTGAAAGTCGGCGATTAGATCGACCATCCGGCGACGGCCCTTGATGCTGATCTTGGTATCGCGGCCTTCCTTGATGAGAAGGCACGCCGCAACCGCCTCGTCGGGATCGAGTTCGGCATATTCGCAGAACTGCCCGAGGATTTGCAGACGGGAAGGATCGGCGGCCGGGTTATCGATGCCGGACTGCTCTTGCAGGCTTTTGAACCAGGTCTGGACTGACGCGTAACTTTCGAGCGGTTTGTCAGGTTTCGCCATAGATAAACTGCGGAGGGTAAACAAATTTCGAGGCGGCGGTTGAAGCCGCCGCCTCGAAGGGATTGATTTCGCTCACTCAGGAAGGCCGAACATCCGGGCGAGCGCCTTGATCTCGTCCTTGCGCCACGGAAGCGGTGCGGCAGCCTGAATCATCTTCGCTTCGACCATTTTTTCGGTGATCTTCGGATCGGGCTTGAAGCCGTTGCCGTATTTGCCCTCGAAGAACTGCTCTTCCATCGGCGGGCGCGGACGCTGACCGCCGCCTTCCCACGACTCGGCCGGATATCCGACCAGCAGAGCCCACAGCGGCATCCAGTGCTCCGGCGGATTGATCACTTTCTTGATCGCGTCGTGCACGAACGCCGAGAGACAAACGCCGAGCCCTTCGTCGACCCCCGCAAGCATCGCCTGGCAAATCGCGATTCCGGCGTCCGAAGCCGCAGAAGCGGCAACCGAAGCCTGGCTCGGATTTTCGGCAAGCGGCTTCAGGATGTTGGGCCATACGAATTCGTCAACGAACTTGTGGCTCCATCCGTGCGTCGCGTTGAGCGCGCCCACGTCGACCAGCTTCTTCAGCCGGCCCTGCGCGCCGACATACGCGCCGAAATCGACGTAGGTGTAGATATGAACCGGGGCGAGCTCGATATTGAGCGCGGACACCGGGGTCTTCATCGCGTCAACTGTCGCCTGGTCGAGCGTATTGCGATCGACGACGATAGCCTTCAGAAAAGTGGCGTTGACCGCGCAGGACGCGCGACGGGCGGCCTCGAGCATGATCTGGATCTTTTCACGCTCGACCGGACGCCATGGCTGAAAGTAGCGGATTGTCCGCCGCCGACCGATTACCTCTTTGAGTTCCATCTGCCTTTAAAACCCCCTGGGGTTAACTGGATACGATAGCGCCGGAGCTCACACGACGCCCGAACGCGCGGAAAGCTGCTTCGCTGCACCTCAGACACAGCAGCTTTCATTACGCCATGTCAAGGGAAAGTGTGCCCCGAACCGAAACCAGCGAACCGGCTTTATCTACCCGGCGGTAGTTTGCCACGGATGCGATAAAATGCCAAAGGGTGACGGCCTGAAAGATCAAAAAGCGCGCACGTTTCCTGACTGCCTGCGGCTTCGTGGCATTTGTTACGGACGCGTCTGGTAATGAACCAGGCGAAGGCGGGGCGGGTGCGATTGCCTGCACCCGCGTGAGCTTGTGCTCGTGGTTATCTTTCCGCAGCCAGCACGACGGGTCGCACCGGCTCGCCGTCACGCGCCGTCTGCCCGACGTTTATGGCGACCATGGCGTGCCCGGAGATGCCGCTTCTGATCTCGACCTCGAGTCCGTTGTCGTATCCGAGGGTCACTTCGGTGAGATACAGGCGGTCGTTCCTCACCACGGGCACGTACACCTTGCCGTTGCGGAACACCAGCGCGTCGTCAGGAACCATCGGCACGCCCTCGGGAACCGAGACCTTGAGCTTCAATGTCCCGTACATTCCCGGGTACAGCGCCAGGTCCTTGTTCGGCAGATCGACCTCGACCAGCATCGTGCGCGTATCGGTGACCAGGGCATGGGGATGGCGCGTGACGGTGCCTTCGAACACGCGGCGCGGATAGTCGGCGACGGTCAATTCCGCCGGGTCGCCATCCTTTATGAACGGCGCAAGATTCTGCGGCACGTCGGCGTAAACGCGCACTGGTCTCAGCGTCGCCATCGAGATAATCGGCGTGGCGCCGCTTGAAGGCGAAGTGACCTGCGGGATGAGCGCACCGGGATCGACGTAGCGCGCCGTAACGAAGCCGTCGTAGGGCGCCCGGATCACCTCGTACGCCTGCATCGCGCGCAGCTGCTCGTACGAGTCGCGCGCCTGCAGCATCGCGGCGTGCGAGTCGTCGGCGGTTTGCTGCGGAATCACGCCGGACCGGACCAGGGACTGGTTGCGGTCATCGGTAACCTTCTGCAGCCAGTAACTTGCGCGAGCGTCTGATACCTGTTTGTCGATTTCGGGCGATTCCAGGATGGCGATCACTTCTCCTTTCCGAGCCCGGTCGCCCTTGTCGACCCGTATCGTCTTGAGATAGCCCGCAATCTTCGCGTAAACGGGCGTCTCGATATAGCCGCGAACGTTCGCCGGCAGATTGATGTCCCGCGCGCGCGGCGAATACTTGACGGGCGTGACCAAAACGCGCGGTCCGAGCGCAAGTCTTTGCTCGAGTTGCGTTCTCTGCCCGGCAAGCCGGCTTTCGCGAGCCAGGACCAGGCCGCCACTTGCGGCCGCAGCCAGCACCACCGCGCACACCCATCCTATGACGTAGCGCAGGCCGGAACGCCGGGGTTCGTAGGCCTTGGGATCGTCGGTTGCTTGCATCTCAGTCTCCTGCTCGTGCGAGGTCAGGCGCCGGGCAGCGTGATTGCTTCGATTTCAGCGTCGCGTTCACGTTTGCCTCTCACGTCGCGGCCGAAGATCGAATAGACCGCGGGCACGACAAACAGCGTCATCAGGGTCGCGAACACAAGCCCTCCGATGACCGCGCGTCCGAGCGGCGCGTTCTGCTCCGAACCCGCGCCAAGCGACAATGCCATCGGCAGCATCCCCAGGATCATCGCAAGCGCGGTCATGATGATCGGACGCAGGCGGATCCGGGCGGCCTCGATTGCCGCGGCGACCGGAGTGTAGCCCTCCTCGCGCAGATCGTTGGCGAATGTGATCAGCAGGTTTCCGTTTGCGACGCCGACTCCCACCGCCATGATCGCACCCATCAGCGACTCAACATTGATGGTGGTGCCGGTGAGCACCAGGATCCACAACACGCCAGCCAACGCGCCCGGTATCGCCATCATGATGATGAACGGTTCGAGCCACGACTGGAAATTCGCCACCATCAGCAGGTAAACCAGCACGATTGCCAAAATAATTCCGAAGCCGAGCGTCCTGAACGACTCGCGCATCGCCTGGCTCTGGCCCCGGATGACGATTTTCGTGCCGGGCGGCAGCTTGCCGAGACTGTTGATCGCACGCTGGACAGACGCGCTCGCGCTGCCAAGGTCGCGTCCGGAGACGGCAGCGTCCACGTCGATTACGCGCTGCACGGTGTAATGCTCCACGACGGCCGGATCGAGCGTATGACTTATGGATGCGACGTTGCCGAGCAATTGCGGTTGCCCGGACGGACCGCTGGCTCCCGCGATACCAGTCGCACCCGTAGTACCTGTAGCGCCTGCCGCGTCAGTGCCGGTGGTTGTACCCGGAGTGCTGAGCGGCGTGTTGGCCAAACTGCCGACCGAATCGACGATGTGTTGCGGGGTCTGGGAAATGACGTCGTAATTGACGCCGTTCTTGGGGTCCAGCCAGAAAGCCGGCTGCAGGAGTACGTTTCCGCTCAAGGAAGTGAGCAGGCTCGACGCGACCTGCGTCTCGGTCAGGCCCAGTTGCAACGCCTTGGCCCGATCGACGTCAACCTTGAACGCCGGGTAATCGAGCGGCTCGGCGATACGCAGGTCGGTGATGCCGGGAATGCGCGCCATCAGGGCCTTCAGACGCGCGGCGATGGCGTAATCCGACGCGAGGTCGTTGCCCGACACCTGCGCGTCGATCGCGGCGGGCAGTCCGAAGTTCAGCACCTGTCCGATGATATCGGCTGCCTGGAAATAGCCCTCTACGTTGGGAAACTTGCGCCTTAGCATCTCGCGAATCCGCGTCTGGTACATCGCGGTGGGACGATGCTCGGGTTTGAGCTGAATCAGAATGTCGGCGTCCTGCGGGCCGATGCTGTCGGTTTGATAGAAGGCGAGGTCATAGGAAACCGGCAGCCCGATATTGTCGCTGATTCCTTCCAGTTCGCCGGGCGGAATTATCTTCCGGATCTCGCGATCGATGTTCGCCACAAGCCATTCGGTGCGCTCAATCCGGGTTCCGGTCGGCGCGCGTACGTGAAGCCGCATCATCCCCGCGTCCACCGCCGGGAAGAAATCCTCGCCCACGACCAAAACAAGGCTCGCCGACACCACGATCATCAGCGATACGCACGTCAGCGTGAACGCGCGATGCGCGATGAAGCTGCTGAGTGCGCTGCGGTAGCGCTCGCGCACGCGCTCGAAACCGCGCTCGAATCCGGCGACGAACCGGCCCCACAGACTGTGGCCAGGAGCCACCTCGGGAGTTTCAGGCAAGAGATAGCGCGCCATCGTGGTGACCAGGGTGCGCGAGAGCAGGTACGACGTCAGCATCGCGAAAACCACCGCGAGCGCGAGCGGCGTAAACAGGAACTTCGCGACCCCGCTCAGCAGCACCACCGGAAAGAAGACGATGCAGATGGCCAGCGTGCCGACCAGGGTGGGCGTCGCGATCTGCCGCGCGCCGTCCAGGATCGCCACCAGCAACGGCTTTCCCATCGCGTGGTTGCGATGGATGTTCTCGACTTCGACGGTGGCGTCGTCCACCAGCATCCCGACCGCCAGCGCGATTCCGCCGAGCGTCATCGTATTGATGGTCTGGCCGGCCAGCTTGAGTCCGACGAAAGCGGTCAGGATGGAAAGCGGGATCGAGGTGATGACGATCAGCATGCTGCGCGGCGAACCCAGGAACACCAGCACCATCAGCGCCACCAGGATGGCCGCAGTCACCGCCTCCTGAACGACGTCCCATAGCGCGGCGCGCACGAACTTCGACTGGTCGAAGGCGAGCGCCGCCTTCAGGCCCTTGGGCGCAATCGCGAGAATCTCGGGGATGCGCGCCCGGACCGCGTCCACGACCGTGAGCGTCGAAGCGGAGGCGTGCTTGATAACCATCAGGTAGGTCGCGAGCTTGCCGTTGATCCTGACCACGTTGGTCTGCGGCTGATGGGTGTCGCTGACCGGCGCAACGTCGCCCAGGAAGACCGGCGTTCCGTTCACCGTCTTGATCGGGATGCGGTTGAAGTCGGGCACGTTCTCCGGACTCATGTTGAGGTCGATGTTGTACTCGTAATTGCCCATCTTGGCCGTGCCCGAAGGAATCACGACGACCTGCTGGGCTATCGCGTTGCCCACGTCCTGCGGAGAAAGCCCGTTGGCGTACATCGCCGCCGGATTGAGATTCACCATCACGTTGCGCCCCACTCCGCCGAGCGGCGCCGGGGTCGAAAAGCCGGGGATGGTGAAAAGCTGCACGCGGATGAAGTTGAGGCCGTAGTCGAAGAGCTGCGCGCCCGAGAGCGTGTCGCTGTAAATGTTGAGCTGTGCCACGGGCACGTTGGCGGCGTTGTAGGAAATGATCTGAGGTGGCTCGGTTCCGCGGGGCAGGATGGTCAGAATCGTCTCCGAGACCGCGTTTATCTGCGCTATCGCAGCCCCGATACTCGTTCCGGGCTGGAAGTATATCTTCATGATCCCGAGCCCGTTTATCGATTCCGACTCGATGTGCTCCATGCCGTTGACGGTGGTCGAATAGGCGCGCTCGCTGATGATCACCATGCGCCGTTCCATGTCGATCGCCGACAGGCCCGGGTAGCTCCAGACCACCATCACAACCGGCAGGTCAATTGACGGGAAGATGTCGACGTTCATCAGTTCGAAGGACAGGGCGCCGAGCACCAGCATCAGAAGCGCCATGACCGCCACCGAGAGTGGACGGCGCAGCGCCAAACGAACCAACCACATCATGGGATGAATACCTCTCGCCGTTCACATGACGGCGAAGCAACCGGTGGCCTCCATGCTGGCGCGGATTCGGCCGTGGCTATGCCGCGGAACCTCGAACCTCAATTATACGCGGACCCGGCGAAACGGTTACCCATCTTCGCGGGCCGGGGCGGCAAATATCATCGAAAAGGTGGTGAACCAATTGTAGTCCTGATGACCTTCGAACAAGAATGATGGCTCGCAACGTTCGGCATGTCAACGAGATTTCTCGCCGAGTCGTATGGCCATATGCTTGAAATTGGTCTATTTATTGGTCTACTTCAGCGAGCTTCGGCTCTCTGCGCACTGAAGCGGTGACCAACGTTCGACAAAAGGCTGAGAAGGCGTGCAAACGCCTGGTCTGCTACATCGAGCAGAAAATCGCCGACGGCTCCTGGAGTTCCGGCGACAGGCTCCCCACCGAGCGCGAACTGGTGTGCCGCTTCGGCGTGGCGCGCAACACTGTCCGCAAGGCCCTGCGCGCGCTTGAGCTCAAACGCAGGATCGTTCGGCAGGTTGGGCGCGGCACCTTCGTCGCCGCGCCCGCGGTGCCCGATGGCGCCCGAACGCTTATCGAAAGCATCACGGGAGCAAGCCCTGCCGAAGTGCTTGAAATCCGCACGCTTATCGAGGCGCAACTGGTCGACCTCATCGTCGCCCGTGCGACCATGGGCGAGCTGCGCGAACTCGAGAGCATCCTGGAAAACGCCGAGCGTTCTGAAACCTTCCCCGAATGGGAACAGTGGAACGCCAAGCTCCATCTGGCGCTCGTCGCGGTCACCAAAAATCGCCTGCTCATCGATATCTACGAGGCCATCAACCTCGCCCGCTTCAGGCCCGAATGGGTAAGCCTGCGCCGTCGCGCGGTCACACGCGAGCGGCGAATCGAGTCCAACCGCGAGCATCGGAGGATCGTTGAGGCATTGAAGCAGAGAGAACCCGAAGCCGCGCGTATCGCGATGCAGGAGCATCTACATAGCGTCCGTATGAACCTTTTTGAAGAGTGAGCGAACGGCGCCGACGTGCAACTAGGCCCTCTGAAGCGCGCGCCTAACGAATCAGGCTCAAACGGCCGCTGATTTGCCTTTCAAGGCACCCGATGTGCCACGCTTGACTCAACTTCAATTGACGTTATGCTGAAAAGAGTACGCTAGGACGATTTCTTTCACGCCGAACCCGCAAGGTAACCCGCAGGGTCTCCCGTTTAAGAACCTCCAGCTAATTCACAAGGAGGGCATCGAATGCCCAGCAAATTGTACGTAGGCAATCTCGCCTACGACGTTACTCAGGAAGACCTTGCCGAGTTCTTCGCACAGGTCGGTACGGTTCACAGCGCAGCGGTGATTTCCGACAAGTTCTCCGGTCAGTCGCGAGGCTTCGGCTTCGTCGAAATGGCGGAGTCGGAAGATGCGGACCGGGCAATCCAGACGCTGAACGACACGGAACTCAAGGGCCGCCGGATCAAAATCGACCGCGCGCGCGAAACCGCGCCTCGCTCCGGTGGGGGCGGTGGCGGCGGCGAGCGCCGGCGCGGCGGCGGTGGTGGTCACGGTGGTGGTGGCGGCCGCGGCGGGCGTGGCCCACGCTGGTAAGCACCCATAAGGTCATCTGAAATGACGACGGCGCGATCGCCCTGGCGGTCGCGCCGTTTTTTTCTTTCGCGCACGTCCTGCGGGCGGCTACGCTCCGTAACCGTCCCTTTCGGGCCGAGTCACTCCAAGCAGTCGAAAAGTGGTGCAGGCAACCCTTTCGGGCCTGGCTGGCATGTTCGATGCTTAGGCAAGTCCATAAAATACCCTGTTGCGCCGACTGGGAGGCCGGCCACTTCCGGCTCTCGCGCCAATGGAACTCTCGCTTTTTGCAGGCTCCGCCAATCCATCCCTGGCGGAATCAGTTGCCGAGCGCCTCGGTGTCGCGCTGCGTTCTAGGGCGCTGACGCGTTTCCCCGACACGGAGCTGCGCGTCGAGCTGAAGGCGACCGTTCGAGGTCACGACGTTTACCTTATCCAGCCCACCGGTCCGCCGGTTGACGAGCATCTGATGGACCTGATGCTGATGGCCGACGCCTCTCGGCGCGCTGGCGTGCATAGGCTCACGGCGGTGATTCCGTATTTGGGCTACGCGCGTCAGGACCGCCGGGTAACCGGCCGTGAATCGGTAGGCGCGCGGCTGATTGCCGACCTGATTGCCGCAAGCGGTATCGAGCGCGTCGTGGCGGTTGACCTTCACACGGCGGCGCTCGAAGCCGTCTTTTCGATCCCGCTCGAGCATCTGAGCGCCGTGCCGCTCCTCGCCGAAGCGCTTCGCCCCCATCTGCCTCGCCAGGCGGTCGTCGTCGCACCCGATCTCGGCGCGGTCAAACTCGCCCGGCGTTACGCCCGGATTCTCGATTTGCCCATGGCGATCGTGCACAAGACGCGAATCAGTGCCGAGCGAGTCGAAGCGAGCGGAGTCGTGGGCGACGTCCAAGGCCGCTCACCGGTCATCGTGGACGACATGATCAGCACCGGCGGGACGATCGAGGCTGCACATCAGGCGCTGTTTGCAGCCGGATGCGCCGGCGACGCGCTTGTCGCGAGCACGCACGGGCTCTTCACGGGTCCGGCGCTCGAGCGTCTTACGGCGCTGGGGATCAAAGCGCTTTTCACGACCGACAGTCTCGTGGTGCGGGCGATGCCGCTTGCGATTCATCCGGTTGGTCTTGCGCCGATGCTTGCGGAAGCAATCAAACGCCTGCACGAAGGCCGCTCGCTGAGCGACCTGCTCGCGCGCGAGTGACAAACGCCGCATCGCCCGGAAAAAACGGTCGTCAGCGCGCGTCCAGTCGCATCTGCTGATTGCGACAAACTGTCGACTGTGAGCAAATGTCCCTGAATTTCATAGCAAAGGATTGGGAGTTTGGCTGAAATTCCTGACGGCCTCGAACATCTAC
The DNA here is from genome assembly GCA_021786815.1 of Deltaproteobacteria bacterium. Classification (GTDB taxonomy): domain Bacteria; phylum Desulfobacterota; class Binatia; order Binatales; family Binataceae; genus DTIX01. The sequence goes on along the minus strand of JAJYMR010000234.1, from coordinate 3,888 downwards.
GCTACGAAGAGCGCGACCGTGTCGCCCTGATAACCTTCGACCGCCCGGCCGTTCATAACGCGGTAGGTCTTGCGACGATGACTGAGCTCGATCGCGTCCTCGGCTACGTCGAGCAGGCGCCGCATCTCGCCGCCGCGGTCGTGACTGGCGCGGGCGATCGCACCTTCGTTTCGGGCGGCGATCTGAAGGAATTCGAACAGATTACGACCCACGCAGCCGCGGCCGCGATGTCGCGCCAGATGCAGATTCTGATGAACCGGATGAGCCGGTTGCCCGTTCCGGTTATTGGCGCGATCAACGGCGACAGTTTCGGCGGCGGATGCGAAGTCGCGCTCGCCTGCGACATAAGGGTCGCGAGCAAGAAGGCCCATTTCGCCTTCAAGCAGGTAACGATCGGAATAACTCCCGCGTGGGGCGGACGGCAGAGACTTGTACACCTGGTCGGACGCGGCGTCGCGCTTCGCCTTCTGTTGACGGGTGAGGTAATCAACGCAAAGGAGGCGCTTCGTCTTGGCCTGGTCGATTTCGTCGTTGAGCCGGCCGAAGTGCTGCAAAACGCGATCGAGCTTGCCGAGCGTATCGCGGCGAACCCGACTTCCGCAGTGCACACAATCAAGCGCCAGGTGGACGACGGTGAAGGCCTGGAAGAAGGAGAAGCGATAGAATTCGAAGCGGACTCCTTCGCGCGCACCTGGATATCCGACGCGCATCAAGAGGCGCTCGCGCGATGGAAGGAGCGGCGTTCCAAGTAGTGACCCGGGCGACCATCCGGGGAGAAGCGTATGGCAAAGACGGCGGATTCAATCAGTCGAGCACACGGCCCCGAGGCCAACGAACCCAACGCAAAGGAACGGGAAGCGGATAACGCCGAGCGCCGATGGCGCGAAGAAGTGGAAAAGCTCGACCTTCCGCCCGCGCGCACTTCGTCGGGCCTCGAACTCGACATCCTTTACACCGAGCGCGACGCCGATGAGCGCGATACGCTCGGATTGCCGGGCGAGTACCCGTTCACGCGCGGCGTGCAGCCCTCGATGTATCGCGGGCGGCTGTGGACGATGCGCCAGTACAGCGGCTTCGGCACCGCTCGCGAGACCAATCAGCGCTACCGATGGCTGCTCGAGCAGGGACAGACCGGGATCTCCGTCGCGCTCGACCTGCCGACCCAACTCGGACTCGACTCCGACGACCCGATGGCCGCCGACGATGTCGGACGCGTGGGCGTGGCGATCGATACGCTGGCCGACATGGAGGAACTCTTCGAAGGCATCCCGCTCGGAAAAATCAGCGCGTCGTTCACGATAAATTCGACCGCCGCGATCCTGCTCGCGATGTACCTGGCGGTGGCAGAACGCCAGGGCGTGGCGGCGGAGCGGATTTCCGGCACGATCCAGAACGACATCCTGAAGGAATACGTCTCGCGCGGAACGTGGATCTTCCCGCCCGCGCCTTCGCTTCGTCTTATCGTCGATACGATCGAGTATTGCGTGAAGCATGCGCCGCGCTTCAACGCGATCAGTATCGCCGGCGCCCATTTCCGCGACGCGGGCGCTACCGCCGTGCAGGAGATGGCCTACACGCTCGCCGACGCCATCACCTACGTCGAGGCGTGCCGCGAGCGCGGGCTCGACGTCAATCAATTCGGCAGGCAGCTAAGCTTCTATTTCTACACGCACAACGACCTGTTCGAGGAAGTCGCGAAGTATCGCGCGGGACGGCGGCTTTGGGCGGGTATCATGAGGGAGCGCTTCGGCGCGACCGACCCGCGCGCACAGATGTTCCGCTTCGGCGTGGTGTGCGGCGGGAGCACGCTGACCGCCCAGCAGCCCTACAACAATATCGTCCGCGTCGCGTACCAGGCGCTCGCCTCGGTGCTCGGCGGCGTACAATCGGTTTTCACCGCCGCGTGGGATGAACCCTTCGCGATCCCGACCGAGCAGAGCGCCGAGTTGGCGCTGCGCACCCAGCAGATTCTCGCCTACGAGACCAACGTGCCCACAGTCGTCGATCCGCTCGGCGGCTCTCACTTTATCGAGGCGCTTACCGACCAGACCGAGCGCGAGGTGCGCGCGATAATCGACCGGATCGAAGCGGCGGGCGGGATGGTCGCGTGTATCGAGAGCGGCATGATCCAGCGCGAGATCGCGCAGGAGGCGTATCGATACCAGAATCGCGTCGAGCAGGGCGAGCAGATCGTGGTCGGCGTCAACCGCTTCAGCCGTCCCGAGCCCGAACGCTCGCAGTTCCAGCTCTACGAGAGCGACCCCAGGATTGCCGCTCGCCAGTGCGAAAAACTCGCCCAGGTACGCCGCGAGCGCGACGGTGCGCGTGTAAAGCACGCCCTTGAGGCTCTCGGCAGGGCCACGAAAGACGACGTCAACCTGATGCCCTTCATCCTGGACGCGGTCAAGTCGTACGCAAGTATCGGCGAGATTTGCGCAATCCTGCGCGCCGAGTTCGGAACCTTCAAGGAGCCGGTCGTACTCTGACGATTTGGAGAAACTCGTGGCGATGGAGCACGATAACATTCGGGTACTGATTGCCAAGCCCGGCCTCGACGGCCATGACCGTGGCGCGAAGGTCGTCGCTTACGCCCTGCGCGATGCCGGAATGGAGGTTATCTACACAGGCCTTCGCCAGAGCGTCGAGAAAATCGTTGCGGTTGCCCTGCAGGAGGACGTGGACGCAATCGGGCTGAGCATCCTGTCGGGAGCGCATCGCGCGCTCACCGAGCGGCTGCTCGCCGGGCTTGGCGACAGGGCGAAAGAGATCGCCGTGCTGGTCGGAGGAACCGTTCCCGAGCGCGACATCCCGGCGCTGCTCGAACTCGGGGTGTCGAAAGTGTTTCCCACCGGGACGCCGCTTAGCGAAATCGCGGCCGAGGTGCGCGCCGCCGTCGAGGCGAAGCGCGCCGCGGCAAGTGCCACATGATAACGCGCGCGAGCGACGCGCGATTCAGCAAGGAGAGGCTTATGGAATTCAAAGAAGTCGTAGGTCGGCGGCGTACGATTCGGTACTTCCAGTCGTGGCGCCCCGTTGAGCGCGAGAAGATCCAGACCATGCTCGAGGCCGCACGGCGCGCCTCGTGCGCGGTCAACGCGACCTTCATGCGGGCGATCGTCGTGTTCCGCGATCAACTTTCGCGCGAGACGCTGGATGCGATGAAGACCCCCGTCTCGGCGCTCAATATCGAGCTGGCTCCCGTGCATATCTACATCTACTGCGATCCGACCGCGTTTCGCGGCGCGCAAGACCGCCTCAAGAAGCTGGTTGACGTCGGCGCGCTCAACGCCACGCACGGATGGAGCCACAAGTTCGTCGACGATTTCGTGTGGCCGAATATCCTTAAGCCCGCGTCGGAGAACGCGATGACCGCGACTCGGCCGGGCGGCGCGCCCCCGATTGCCGGAGTGGCGGCCGACGCAGGAATCGCAACTTGCCAGGCGATGCTTGCCGCGGTGGACGAAGGCCTGGGCGTCTGCTTGTCGGCCTTCATGCCGGGACCGATCAAAGCAGCCATTAAGCCGCCCGACCATTGGGTGCCGCTTTGGGTACTGCTGGTTGGATATCCCGCCGAGGGATGGGAAGCCGGGGGCCAGCGTCCGCGACTGCCGATGGAAGAGATCTACTTTGAGGGCGAGTATGGCAAACCGTTCAAGGAAGATCCCAAGGTAACCGAGCATCTCAAGGCCGCCGGAATGGTCCAGCGCCCCGCGCCGCTGCCGTGGCGCAAAGAGGAGATAAAGGCTCTCGCCAGGATGTTCGGCCTGCCGGAGTGACGGACGCCATCCCCATGCAGGGGTCGAGCGACTGGGCTTAACGGGCTTGACCCTGGACCAAGGTCAAGGGTCTATCCTCTGTCTCAAATGACGATTGGTCGTGTCGCATCGC
>JAJYMR010000133.1 GCA_021786815.1 Deltaproteobacteria bacterium | reverse complement strand
CGCGCTTTGCGTGCTGGACCTCGACCCGAAATCGAGCACCTACGGAAGGCTGGTCGGACAGGTCGAGATGCCGAACGTGGGCGACGAGCTTCATCACTTCGGCTGGAACGCATGCAGCGCCGCTCTCTGCCCCTACGCGCCGCATCCGCACGTCGAACGCCGTTATCTGCTCGTTCCCGGGCTGCGCTCCTCGCGCATCCACGTGATCGATACGAAGCCCGACCCGCGAAATCCGCGCATCGTCCGCGTGATCGAAGCCGAGGAGATCGCCTCGCGCACCGGCTACAGCCGCCCGCATACGATTCACTGCGGTCCCGACGCGATCTACGTAAGCGCGCTCGGAGCGCCGAACGGCGAAGGTCCGGGTGGCATTTTCCTGCTCGATTGCGAGAGCTTCGACGTGCTCGGGCGATGGGAGGTCGATCGCGGACCGCAGTATTTCGCGTACGACTTCTGGTGGAATCTCGGCTACGACGTCCTGGTCACGAGCGAATGGGGCACGCCGAACATGTTCGAGAAAGGGCTCGTCCCCGAGATGCTGCTCGGCGAGAAATACGGACGCGCCATCCATATCTGGGACCTCAAGAAGCGCTCCCATCTGCAAAAGCTCGACGCGGGCGAAGGCTATCAACTCGTCTTCGAACTCAGGCCGGCGCACGATCCGACCAAGGCTTACGGGTTCGTGAACTGCGTGCTCTCGACCAAGGATCTTTCGAGTTCGATCTGGGTCTGGTACCGCGCGAACGGCGAGTGGGCAATGAAGAAAGTCATCGACATCCCCGCCGAGCCGGCTCCCGAGGACAAGCTTCCTCCGATACTCAAGGGATTCAAGGCGGTGCCACCGTTCGTGACCGATATCAACCTGAGTCTCGACGACCGCTTCCTTTACGCCGCATGCTGGGGCACGGGCGACATGAAGCAGTACGACGTGAGCGATCCGTTCCATCCGAAGCTCACCGGCTCTGTGCGGCTAGGAGGAGTAGTCTCACGTGCGCCGCATCCCAAGGCGGGACCGCTCAACGGCGGGATGCAGATGGTCGAAGTCAGCCGCGACGGCAAGCGTATATACGTAAGCAACTCGCTCTACAGCGCGATCGACGAGCAGTTGTATCCCGAGGGAATCAAGGGATGGGTCGCGAAGCTCGATGCGAATCCGTCAGGCGGGCTTGCGCTCGATCCCAACTTCCTGGTCCAGTTCGAGCATCTGCGTCCGCATCAGATTCGCCTGGAGGGCGGCGACTGCTCGTCTGACTCGTTCTGTTATCCGTGACCGCCGAGTGGCCGTGGATCGTGGTCGCACTTCTCGGTGCGTACCACGGTCTGGACCCCTCGATGGGGTGGCTGTTCGCGGTCGCGCTCGGGCTTCAGGAGCAGCGGCGCTCGAAGGTTGTGTGGGCGCTGGTGCCGATCGCGATCGGCCACCTCATTTCGATCGGAATAGTCGTCGCTCTGGTTGGCGGGCTTCGCCTGGTCACGCCGTTCGAGGACTATCTGCGACCCGCCGGCGCGCTCGCGCTCATCCTGTTCGGCGCGTTCCGCTTTCTATGGCCGCGCGTGCATCCGCGATGGGTCACGATGCGGGTCAGTTCCGCCGAGCTTGGGCTGTGGTCATTCCTGATGGCGTCGGCGCACGGAGCGGGCCTGATGCTGTTTCCGATCCTGATGGACGTGATGCCGGCGCAGCGGCTCGTCGCCCATCATCACGGGCATCCGCCGATCGTGGCGCACGGCGTGTTCGACGGTCTTGCGATACTTGCAGTCCATACTTCCGCGATGCTGCTCGTGATGGGAACGATTGCGCTGCTCGTATTCGAGAAATTCGGCCTTGCGATACTGAGAAGCGCGTGGGTCAACCTTGATTTCATCTGGAACGGCGCGCTTATCGCTGCCGGAATAATCTCCTTTTTCGTCTGATTCGATCGTTCCTTCGGGTCGCCGCAATCTGGAGCGGGTGCGAGCGCTTCCGTATATCATGAGGGTGTCTTCGTCCGCCTGGATTCCATCTATTAGGAGGCGCATGTGGCCGGGTCACTGGCGATTCGAATCAGACTGCTCCGCGCTTTAAGCCTGTGCGCTCTTGGATGCGTGCTGGGTATGGTCGTGGCAACGGCGTCGGCCGAGGCGGCGACGCTCACCCTTTCCGAGGCCATCACTCGGGCGCTCAACTTTGCGCCCGCGGTCGCGGCGGCGGCAGCCACCAGCGATTTCAGCCAGGCGCGCGTGCGCGAGATGTACGCGCCGTTTCTTCCCAGCGTGTCGGCCGGGATCGAATATTACCAGGCGCCCGGCTACGCGCAGATCATCACGAATCGCGGCCTGTCGAGTGCGCTGTTGACCGCCGACTACACGGCCTTCGACTTCGGGCGAAGGCTCGCGCGGCTCAGAGCGGCGCGCTACGCGAACGAAGCGGCGCTGTTCGGCGTGCAGGCGGTGCGCGCGCAGATCGTCTTCGACACCCGGACGGCATATTGCGATCTCCTGCGCTCGCATCATGCGGTCGCCGAGTTGCAGGCGAGCCTCGACCGCCTGAACCGCTACGTCACGATCATCGAGGGTCTTCAGCGCACCGGCCGCGCCATCATGAATGACGTTCTGAAGGTTCGCACCTCGCGCGACAGCGCCGAACTTGCCCTTGCCGCCGCCCAGGGGCAGGAACGCCGCGCCGCCGTGGTGCTGGGTTCGCTCATCGGCGACTTCGATCATTCCGACTTCGAACTCGCCGAGGTGCCGGAACTGCCGCCGGTTCCGTCGGGCAGCCTTGAGACGAACCCTGCCCTTCGCGCCGCCACGCGCGCAATCGCCGCCGCCGCCCAGCAGGTCAAGGCGACAGAAGCCGAGCGCTACCCGACGGTCACGCTTGCGCTTACCAGCGGCTTTCTCGGCGTCGATCCTCCCAGTACGATTAATCATAATCTGGGCGCCTCCTACGATGGCGTGGTTTCAGTGCCAGTGTTTCAGGGTGGTCTCATCACGGCCCGTATCGACGAGGCCAAAGCGCAGGAAGCCAAGGCTGAGGCGCAGCGCCGTCAGTCCGAGTACCTGCTCAAGGCCAGGCTTGCCGACGCGCGATTCAGTTACGAGCAGGCTCGAAAACAGCTTTCGATACTCACTCGCGCGCAACCCACCGCGGACGGTTCTTTCGCGCTTGCGTGGGCCCGCTTTCTCGGCGGCGGCAACGTGACACTGCTCGAGGTGCTGAGCGACTACCAGCAGGCCGAACGCATGAGACTCGCGCATTTCGACCAGGTCTTTGCCGTGCAGCAGGCCTCGGCCCAGATAGCGCTGTTGTACGGGGTCGGGCAATGAAGCGACCGCCGGCGAAGCGAACCCCGATGCGCGCGGGCGCTCTGGCGATGCTCGCGCTCGCGCTCGGCGCGGCGGGATGCGGCCGGGCGGACGCGCAACGCAAGGATTCGCCGACGCCCGCGGCGCAACAGGCGCCGATCCTCGCGGTGACCGTCGCGCGAGTCGTTACCGCTCCGATCCAGAGCACTCTCACGGTGCTCGGAACGACCGTCGCCCCACAGCACGTGATACTGCGTGCGCCGGCCGCCGGACGCATCGTCGGCCTCAAGCTGCGGGTCGGCGACAGCGTGCGCAAGGGACAGGTCGTCGCCTATCTGATCAATCGTGAAATAGAGGCCGCGGAACAGGGGCTTGCTGTCGCGCGAAAGCTCGACCCGAAGGACGCGCCAGCGATGGCCCGCTCGGTCGAGCGCTACTCCAAGCCGCGCGGAATCGCGATTTCATCGCCCGACAACGGAGTCGTCGCAAGCCAGCCGCTCGCCACCGGACAGACCGTTTCCTACATGGAGCCAATCGTCGATCTGATCGACCCTCGCAGCATCTACATCGAGGCGAACGTGCCGGAGGAAGACGTCGCGATGATCAGGCCCGGGATGAGCGCGATTGTCACCTCGCCGCTCAAACCCGGCGCTCGGATACCGGGACGGATCGCCGCGCTTCTGCCGAGCATCAATCCGGCAAGCGCAACATCGCCGATAAGGATCGACTTCACCGGTGACGCTCGAATCACGCAGGCGGGCGCGCCGGTCGAAGCGCGCGTCGTAACGCAATTCGTCGCGCATGCGGTGGTGATCCCGGTGCCGGCGCTGTTTCAAAGCCCGGTCGCAAGCCCGTACGTTTTCGTCGCCGGCCCGGACGGCCGCGCCCATCGCATTGCGGTCACGGTCGGAATTCAGACGCCGCGCCTCGTGCAGATAACTTCGGGACTGCGTCCCGGCGAATTGGTAATCACTTCCGGCGGCTACGCACTGTCGGACGGGCTTCGCATAACCGTCGCGCAGGAGCCGGGATGAGCCGCGCATCTTCGACCCTCGCCGTCCTTGCGGTAGCGGCGGCGACGGCACTCGGAATCATCCTCGCGTTTTCCATCCCGAGCGCGGTGTTTCCCGAAATAACCTTCGACCGCGCGATCATCCTGGCCGACGCGGGCGACCTTCCCGCCGAGCAGGTGCTGGTCTCGATCACCCGCCCGCTCGAAGAGGCCTCCTACGGCGTCGTTGGCGTCACGCTGGTGCGCTCGACCACGACGCGCGGCGCTTCGGAGGTTGACGTCACCTTCGGCCAGCACACCGATCCGCTCACCAGCTATCAGCTTCTGAACGCGGCGCTCGCCGAAGTCCGAGGCCGTCTTCCGCAGGGAACGGAAGTTGACACGCGCCTCCTTACGACCGGCACTTTCCCAATCGTTGACGTAAGCATGAGTTCGCGAGACCGCAGCCTGCCGTCGCTCACCGACATCGCCTTCTATGACCTCGTGCCGAGCTTCCATCGGATCGCGGGCGTCTATCGGGTGGAGATCGTCGGCGGCAAGTATCGCGAATTCGTGGTGACGCTCGATCAGGCGCGGATGCTCGCGCACGGCCTCTCGCCGCAACAGGTGGTTGCCGGGTTGGCCCGTGCAAACATCATCGCCTCGGCCGGCCGCATCATGGACGCGCATCGGATGCTGCTCACCGTGGTATCGACCGCGCTTCACACGGCCCGGCAGATTGCCGCGGTTCCGATCGCCGATGTCGGCGGGCAGCCGGTTTACGTACGCGACATCGCGTCGGTCGGCCTCGGCATCCGCGAGGACTATATACGCACTGCGTCCGAGAACGGCCCCGCCGTGCTGGTCGGAATCTCGCGCCAGCCAACCGGCAACACGGTGCTCATCTCGCGCGAGGCTCATCACATCATCGACCAGTTCCGCCAGCGCTATCCCGACGTCCAATTCTCGTTCTCGTACGATCAGGCCGGCCTGGTCGTCGAATCCGTCAAGAGCGTGCGCGACGCGATCGTCCTTGGCCTCGCGCTCGCGGTCCTGGTTGTGCTCGCCTTCACGGGCAGCGTGCTGAGCGCGTTAATCGCGGCCGTCGTGGTGCCGTGCACGATTGCGATCACGTTCCTCGTGATGAAAGTCGCGGGCCTGACCTTCAACATGATGACGCTCGGCGGCCTCGCGGCGGGAATCGGCCTTTTCATCGACGACGCGATCGTGATGATCGAGGCGATCCATCGCGCCCGCTCAAGCGGCATCGGCACCGCCGACGCGATTCCGCTCGCGCTCTCCGAGTTGAAGCGCCCGCTCCTGGCCTCGACCGCGACCGTGATCGTCGTCTTCGCGCCGCTGGTCGTGCTCTCTGGCGTAACCGGCGTGTTCTTCCGCGCGCTTGCGATAACTCTGGGCGCCGGACTTGCGATTTCGCTCATCGCGGCCGTCTATTTCACGCCCGCGCTGGAAGCGATGGTCGAGCGGATGCGGCGCACGGCGCGCGAATCCGGCGCAATCTTCGATTCCATCCGCCGCGCGTACCTCACGCTCACCTGGCCGTTTATCCGCATGCCGATACTCTCGCTCGCGCTCGCGGCGGCGTCGCTCGCGGCCTGCTACGCGCTCTATCAAACGGTCGGAACCGACTATCTTCCGAGGCTCGACGAGGGCGCGTTCGTCCTCGATTACATCACGCCACCCGAGAGCACGCTCCATGACACGCAGGCGCTGCTCGGCAAGATCCAGAATATCCTGAAACGAACTCCGCAGGTCGCGGGGTTCTCGCGCCGCACCGGCACGCAACTAGGCTTCTTCGTTACCGAGTCGAACCGCGGCGACTTCTCGGTGCGGCTCAAGTCCGATCGCACCGTCAGCATCTATCGCGTCATCGACAACGTGCGCGAGCGTATCCTGCGCAAGGTCCCGGGTGTCCAGATCGAGTTCTCGCAGATGCTCCAGGACCTGATCGGCGACCTTTCGGGCACGCCCGAGCCGATCGAGGTCAAGGTATTCGGCTCCGACCAGGCCACGATAGAAGCGACCGCGCGCCAGGTCGCCGCCGAGCTGCGCGGCATCCCCGGCCTCGTCGACGTTTTCGACGGTATCGTTCTGAGCAGTCCCGAGGAAAAGGTTGCGGTCAATCAAACGGCCGCGCAGCGCTACGGAATTTCGCCTGAGGACGTGTACGGGGCGCTCCGATGCGTCGTGCAGGGGACGGTTGCCACCTACGCGCGCGTGGGCGACCGGCTCTACGGCGTGCGTGTGCGCTACCCTAACCTGTTTCACAACGATCTCACCGCGCTCTCCGAGGTAATCCTGAAAACGGCCTCCAACGGCCGTGTCCCGCTTCCCGCGATCACCCGGCTTCAATACCTGGGCGAGCGCAGCGAACTCGCTCGCGAACGGCTGCGCCCGGTGGTGCGCGTCAGGGCGCGGCTTTCGGGCATCGACCTTGGAACCGCGATGCGCCGCGTGAAGGAGCGGCTCGGCAGGATGATTCTGCCCGCGGGCGTGACGCTCGAATACGGCGGCCTCTACGAGCAGCAGCAGAAGGCCTTCAGCCAGCTAACGCTCGTGTTGATCGCGGGCACGGTGGTGATTTTCCTGATCCTGGTATGGGAATTCGGACGGCTCGGCCCGGCCGTCGCATGCCTTGTCGCGGCGCTCGCGTCGCTTACGGGAAGTTTCGCGGCGCTCTCGATTACCGGGATAACGCTCAACATCTCGTCCTTCATGGGCATCATCATGGTCGCGGGCATCACGGCCAAGAACGGAATTCTCCTGCTCGATCGCGCGGAGCATGCGATAGGCATTGGCTCGACGCCGCGCGACGCGCTGCTTCATGCGGCGGAGATTCGGCTTAGGCCAATCGTAATGACGACGCTCGCGACGGGCGCGGGGCTTACGCCGCTTGCGATGGGAATCGGCGCGGGCGCAAAGGTCCAGCAACCGCTTGCGATAGCAGTGATCGGGGGACTGGTGTTCGCGATGCTGCTATCGACGCCGCTCGCCGGCGGAATTTATCTCCTGACAACGCGCGAGCGCGCCGCCGAAATCGACACCGACGAACTCACCGACATCCGCGACTAAGTTCCCGCCCCTGCGCTAATCAAGCATCACGAACCTTGATCGTGTTCACTTATAGGGCCGCCGTCTGCTCCGGCGGCGGCTTTTTGGATTTGCCGTCCGGAACGCAATAGCGTAATCCATCGGAATACGCGCGAAACCGAATTCTTGTGGAGCAAAAGATGGCAGAGCAAGCCGCGAAACATGGCGACCCGAACACGCTGGTGCAGACCGATTGGCTCGCGTCGCATCTGGGCGACCCGGAACTCAGGATCTTCGACTGCACGACATTTCTGCGTCCGGCTCAGGCGGGCACGCCCTATCAGATCGCCAGCGGCCGGGCGGAGTACGACGCCGAGCATATTCCCGGCGCAGGATTTATCGATCTGCAGGGTGACTTGTCCGACAACACCGTGAAATTGCGCTTCATGCTGCCGAAGGCTGAGGATTTCGCGGCGGCGATGTCGCGCAATGGCGTGTCAGACGGATCGCGCGTGATTCTGTACAGCGCGGGCGCGATGATGTGGGCGACGCGCGTGTGGTGGATGCTGCGTGAGTTCGGATTTACGAACGCGGCCGTCCTCGACGGCGGTTGGGAGAAATGGAAGGCTGAAAACAGGCCGGTTTGTTCCGAACCGTGCAAGTACCCGCACGCCGCCTTTACCGTTCGGCCACGAGCCGGACTGTTCGTGGACAAGGAGCGAGTGCGCTCTGCGATCGGCGATCCCAAAACCATCACCGTCAACGCGTTACCGGCCGAATTACACAGCGGCAAAGGACCCAGTCCCTACGGCCGTCCCGGAAGAATCCCCGGCAGCGTCAGCATCCCGTTTGTCACTATGATCGATCGCCAAACCAGGGGATTGGCGCCGCTGGCCGAGTGCGCGGCGAAGTTCGAGGCGGCGGGAGTCGAGAAATCGAAAGATGTGATCTGCTACTGCGGCGGAGGAATCGCGGCCACGTTGGATATTTTCGTACTGCATCAGCTCGGCTACCGGAATCTCAGCGTGTACGACGCTTCGATGAGCGAGTGGGCGCGCGACGAATCGCTGCCGATCGAGACCGACTGAAGGGTCTGGAGGAAGGCCGCGCCACCCTCGGCTCTCAGGCCGATTAGCTTTCTATGCTTGTGCTCCTCAGCGAGTTGCTTGATGCGTAGAGTCCAGGTCGCTCCGTTGTACGGCTGCAGCTTCTCGATCCGCTCGACGTCCATGGGCAGCAGTCCATTTAGGTCGGGCTTAATCCTGGACCTGAAATCCTCCGCCTTAGCGCAGATTGGAAATTGGGAGCGATGCTTAGGCGGGTTGCCGGTTCGCAGCTCAATCAGCGCATAGATTAGCTGATCGAGAACCGCGCGATACTGGCCGACGATCACGCCGACCTCTGTGCTGACTTCACGAAGCGGATTAGACATCTTGTAGCGAATCTTGTTTTCATTCCTCGGGTGGCGCTCGAGCGGGACCACCTCACTTAGGGGAACCCCCTTCGCCACCGCGGCCCGTAGGTCACCCAGAAGCATTCCCGCTCGCCTCAGGGTAGTGTACGCGTCGTTCAAGGAAGCCATGCCAACGCTCCGGCAGATTATACCGCCCGACCATCATACATCCGACCGCCTTCTTGCCGCTCCGAGAGCGTCCTTGACGTCGCTCTCAGAATAACGCGGCTCGCCCGTCGGCTGGAGAACGTCACCTCGCACTCCAGCCCCACCTTCCGGCCTTCCCTGCAAATAAAACGCGGGGCGCGAGCAGAATCCTGCAAGGCGTCTAACGAAGCGCAGCGCTATCCCTTTGTCCCTCGCCCGATGACCGGGAGAGGGCGGCGCTCTTTTCCATGAACGTATCGGCCTGCGCTGACGCCGCGCGGCCTTGGTGAGGCGGCG
>JAJYMR010000047.1 GCA_021786815.1 Deltaproteobacteria bacterium | reverse complement strand
GAACCGAGTCGGGCTTCCGTCGCCTGTAGCCACGGTGTCCTCCGGCGTGGGTGATTAACGGTGATGCATAGCCGCGCGCCACGCGAACGGCAAGGGGCGGGAAGTGCGCGGCAACCTAACCCTCGGGCCCTTCCCTGAAGGAGGCCGTTGCAAGGCCAAGGGGCGCTTCGCGAACGAAGAACCGGTACCAGCTTCGCTATCGCGAAGCTGTCCGAGATCCTTCGACTCCGCTCGCAGACTCGCTGCGCTCAGGATGACGGAAAGAAGAAGAAGGAGGGTCGCGGTGCTCACTCCAGAAGCTCCTCTCGCTTCGCTCAGGGCGCCGCAGCGGCGGCTCAGGATGACGGAAAAGGGAGTCAGGGGGCGCTGCGACTGCCTATCGGCGACCGCTATCTCATCAGGGCCGCGCGGCGCTCGCGCAAAGCTTGTGCGTCGGGCGTGCGTCAGTAGCCGAGGTGCAGGTCCACCACATTCAGCAGCGGGCGGCTCGTCGTGAAGCGGCGGAGGTTTTCGGCGAACAGTTCGCACGCCTTGTCCATGTAGCCGCGATTCGCGCCGGACATGTGCGGCGTGAGAATCACGTTCTCCATCTCCCAGAGCGGACTCTCGCTGGGAAGCGGCTCGTGCTCGAACACGTCGAGGCCCGCGCCGCCAAGATGGCCCGAGCGAAGCGCCTCGATTAGCGCGGCCTCGTCGAGCACCTCGCCGCGCCCGATATTGACGACGTACGCGCCCGGCTTTATCGCGGAAAGCTCGGGTGCGCCGATGAATCGGCGCGTATGCGCAGTGAGTGGCAGCGTGACTGTCACGTAATCGCACTCGCGGAGCATCGCCTCGCGTTCCTCGGGCCCGAAAAATCGCTCCGGAATACGTCCCTCGGGATCTCCCACACCTTTGGGACACCATCCGGGATCCGCGCCTATCGACGGATCGCGCTTCAGCGCCAGCACGCGCATCCCGAGCGCGTCGGCAAGCCTCGCTGTCTCGCGGCCGATCGAGCCGTAGCCGACGACGCCGAGCGTGTGTCCGCGAAGCTCCTCGACGGTCGCCATGAAGCCGCCCGAGCGCATCCATTCGTGGCGCGCCTGGGCGCGGAGCGTCAGATGGAACCGATGCGCGAAGGCGAGCATCGAGGCGACCGTGTATTCCGCGATCGGCGTCGCATGGATTCCGCTTGCGGTGGTGACGGGAATCGTCGCCGAGCGGAGCGGCCCGGAAAGCGCGTGGTCGGCGCCCGCGCTGAGCAACTGGACCCATTTGAGATTGGGCGCGCGCGAGAGCAGATCGTCGGGGATGCGGAAGGTGAGCATCACGTCGCATCCGCCGGAGAGCATCGCGGCGATTTCGTCGTTGTTGCGGCATCCGCAGTCGGCGAGGTCGGCGTCGGGAGCGGCGGCGCGGAGCGCGTTTCGCTGCGCGTCGGTGAGCGCGACGGTCGAGACGATTTTGAGCGGCGGCACGCGGGAACTTTCGCACGCGCGCGCGGCGGGTATCAAGCGCGGGCTGCCCTCGCGCGATTGTTCGGGTGATGCGAGGCATCGCACCTAACCCCTGACCCATTGCCCACGGGGAAGGGGACTCGCGTGATAATTTTCGCTGTCGATGCAGAGTGCGGGGGGATTTTGATCTGCGGTTCCCCAGCCGCGCCGGCGCGTTCCGCGAGGCGGGGATTCCGCCTTGTTTATGAAAATAGCCTTGCCTATGATCTAAAATTGGTTTCGTATCGGTGACGAAGCAAGGTGATCTGATGCGCTCGCTGGGGATCGCGGCGTTCGCGGCGACGATTGCGATTGCGCTCGCCAGTGCGCCGGGCTTTTGCCAGAGCACTCTCGGCGCGGGTAACGAAAAGCCCGCGCAGGGCGCGTCGGAATCAGCGCCGGGTGGTTCGATATCGTCGCAGCCGGGTGCGGGTACGCCGGTTGCTCCTGGGATCGCGGGGCAGGGCACAGAGCCGGATTCGACGCTCGAGATTGGTCCGCAGTACGGAGGGCCTCCGCGCGCGGGCAAGGTTGACGTCATCCCGAACGAACGCCTCCAGCCCGGTTCCGAGAGCGCTTCGGTCCAGAGAAATTTCGAGAGCGGCCGCAACGAGTTTGAGCAAGGGCAAGCGCGTTCGGGCCCGCGGCCGTATATCGGGATAACGGTCCGGTACACGACGACGTGCTATCTCGGGCGCGAAGAACACGGGCTCGAAATCATGACCGTCGATCCCAACAGCCCGGCGCAGAAGGCCGGGCTTCACGGCCCAACGCGACCGAGCGCCGTGGGCGCCGCCGGAGTGACTGCTGGCTCGCTGCTCGGGCCTCTCGCCTTGCTGACGACGCCGCTGCTCGCGAAGGCGGGCGCGCTCGGAGAGCCCGGAGACATGATCGTCGCGGTTGACGACCATCGGGTCAGGACCGAGGAGGAATTTCAGCGCGCGCTGGCCAGGATGAAGCCGGGCGACACGACCTACCTGACGGTGATAAGGCCGGTGGCGGGCGGGCACAAGACGCTCAAGCTCGCGGTGCATCTTGGCTCGGTGCACTACGCGAACGCGGGCGGCGGTTCCGGCTCCGCGCAGAATCCGTCAAGCATTCCCTGGTAGTGAGCTGATCGCGCGTTTGTTCAGCACCCCCTCCGGACCTTCCCTAGCAACAAGATGCCGAACCCACGCCGCGTTACGGATGCTGGAGAGCTTTCGGGATACGGTCGATTTTCCATCCGGCGCCTTCGCGCAGCACCACGATTTCGCCCGTCTCTGAATTTCCGACCGGGTCCGAAAGCGCAAGTTCGTACGTGATTACGGGAAAAATGTAGCGATTGGCGGGCGCGGTCGGCGCGCGACCGACCGTGAAGGCCTGATGCTTCGGGTTGGACATCCCCGCCATATTCTCGACAAGCCTGCTCCTGCTTCCGATTTCTTTTTGCAGCCGCGCGGACAGCATCGGCCACGCCCTTTCGCCGTCATTGTGAATCCAGAGCGTCATGAACTCGTCGGCCGTACGCAGCGCCTGCACGTATGCGGCGGAGGGCATATCGCGGCCGGATTGGCACCAGGCGGGCTTCGGCGGCAAGCAGCAGACGCTCGCGAGGCCAAGCGCGATTATCGCGACGTCGATATTTTCCATCTGGCGCGGCACCGTTCAGACATTCTTCCCGCGGTAGCGGAAGCGTCAAATGCGCGGACGAAGCGCCCGCGATGCGTGATCCGTCTCGCAGAGGCCGTAGTGGGCAGCATCGGAGGCCGAATCTCTGCTATCATAGAGGAGCCTGCCTGCGCGGCGGCCCTTTTTCGTCGCGCCGGAAGGCCAAACTGCGTCGTCGAAACCGGATTTCTGAGTTGGAACGTTCTCTAAAAGAGGCGGCGAGCGAACTCGAGGCCCGCCTGTCATCGCAGGACTATCTGCGTATCCCCGTGATGGGGCTCAAGGGAGCCGCGGGCGCGCTGATGCTGCGCGAGGCGGTGCTCAGGCTCTCGCGGCCGATTCTCGCGGTCACGTCGCGCGCGGCCGAGGCGGAGACGCTCGCGCATGAGGCGGCGTTTTTTCTCGGCGAGTCGCTGGAAGCCGACGCGCCCAGCCGCCGGGTGCATCTTCTGCGCGCATGGGAGACGAAACCGTTCGCGCATATATCGCCGCCGACTGATATCCAGGCCTCGCAGCTCGCGGCGCTTTACGCGATGCGCCGGCTCGGCGCGCCGCTTATCGTGACTTCGGCCGAGGCGCTCATGATGCGCACGATTCCGCGCGAGGTGTTCGACGCGTCGGTCATCCGAATCGCGAAGAACGATCGGATCGATCTCGATTTGCTTGTCGAGACGCTGGCGTCGGCGGGCTATCAGCGGCTGCCGCAATGCGAGGAGCCGGGCGACTTCAGCGTGCGCGGGGGAATCGTTGACGTTTTCTCGCCGCTTTATCGCGAGCCGGTCAGGTTCGAATTGGAGGACGACCTGGTCGTCTCGGTGCGCCATTTCGAGGCCGCCTCGCAGCGCTCGCTCGGCGCGATTCCCGAGGCGACTATTATCCGCGCGCGTTACATCTCGCCCGCAGTGCTGAAGGAGCGTGAGCTTGCCGACGCGGTCGCGCTTCGGACGGCGGAGATCGGGATGGTGCGCAAGGAAGCGGGCGAACTGCTCGAGACGCTCGCAACCGGGCTCCTGTTTCCGGGCGCGGAAATGCTGATGCCGTACGTGTACGGCAAGCCACTCGATTCCATTTTCGCCTATCTTCCCGAGCGCGCGGTTGCGTGGCTGGTCGATCCGGGACGGATTGTCGCCGAGGCCGCGCGTTTCTCGGAGACGGTCGCGGCGGAGGCGTCGGCAGCCGAGGCGCGTCCGATTTTCCATCCGCCGGCCGACTCGCTCTACATCGCATCGGAGAATTTGGAACGCGAGCTTTCCGCTCTCAGAGCCGTCGAGGTCGGCTCGCTGGTGACCGCGATGGCGCCGCGCGAGGGATGGGCGCCGGCGATCGAGGTCAAGTCGGCGCCGAGCCTGAAACTTTCCTCAGTCGAGCTGACCGGGCAGCGCCATGCGATCTCGTTCGAGCCGCTCGCCGCCGAACTCAGGGAAGTGCAACGCGCACGGGCGCGGGCTGTCGTGGTGGTCGAGGGGCAGAACCAGGTTGCGCGCCTGAGGCGTCATCTCGAGGCGTACGATATCGAGGTGAACGCCGGATGCCGCACTTTTCCGGAACTGCTCGAACGCGAGGATTTCCGGCCTGCGATAATCGAAGGCGAAATCTCGGCGGGCGCGGTTCTGCAGGACGACAGCCTCTACGTTTACAGCGAAGAGGAAATTTTCGGCGAGCCGCGCGCAAGGCGGCGTACCAAGCCGCGCGCGAAGGGCGCGTTCGTGACCCTGGAGGAACTGAAGCCAGGGGATCTCGTCGTCCATATCGACCATGGAATCGGATGCTACCGCGGGCTCAAGCATCTGAAGGTTTCCGACGCGGAAGGCGATTTCCTCAATCTCGAATACGCGGGCAACGACACGATGTACGTGCCGGTCGAGCGCATCAATCTCGTCCAGCGCTATATCGGCGGCGGCGCGGACGGCGCCGAGCCGAAGCTCGACAAGCTCGGCAGCGGCTCGTGGGAGCGGGTCAAGCGGCGCACCAAGCAGGCGGTGCTCGCGATGGCGAAGGAGCTGCTGGACGTGTACGCCGCGCGCGAGGTGATGGAGGGCCATCCGTTCCCACATCCGGGCTCCGACTACAACGATTTCTCCGAGCGCTTCGAGTTCGAGGAGACGCCCGACCAGCAGGCCGCGATCGACGAAGTGCTGCGCGATCTGACGCGGCCCAAGCCGATGGACCGGCTGATATGCGGGGACGCGGGCTTCGGCAAGACCGAGGTCGCGATACGCGCCGCGTTCGTCGCGGTGATGGACGGGCGGCAGGTCGCGGTGCTGGTACCGACGACGATCCTCGCCGAGCAGCATTGGAACACCTTTCGCGCGCGCTTCAAGGACTATCCGGTGAGAATCGAGATGGTCTCGCGGTTTCGCAGCGCAAAGGAGAACAAGGCGACGATCGAGGACGTCGCGCGCGGCAAGGTGGACATCGTGATCGGGACCCATCGCCTGCTCCAGCGCGACGTCACGTTCGCGCGCCTTGGCCTGCTCGTGATCGACGAGGAGCACCGGTTCGGCGTCGCGGACAAGGAAAAGATCAAGAAGCTGAAAACGCTGGTGGACGTGCTGACGCTGACCGCGACGCCTATTCCGCGCACGCTGCACATGGCGATGCTCGGGATACGCGATTTGTCGGTTATCCAGACCGCGCCGCCCGATCGCCAGGCGATTCGGACGTTCGTCGCGCATTTCGACGACGCTCTGGTGCGCGAGGTGATCCTGCGCGAACTTAACCGCGGCGGGCAGGTGTTCTTCGTGCACAACCGGGTCGAGAATATCGAGTACATGGCGCGCCATCTGCGCTCGCTGATCCCGGAGGCGCGGATCGGAATCGCGCACGGCCAGATGAACGAGAAGCAGCTCGAGGACGTGATGCGAGGGTTTATCGAAAACCGTATCAACGTGCTCGTGTGCACCGCGATAATCGAGTCGGGGCTGGATATTCCGAACGCCAACACGATGATCGTGAATCGTGCCGACCATTTCGGGCTCGCCCAGCTCTACCAGTTGCGCGGGCGGGTCGGACGCTCGCGGCAGAAGGCCTACGCGTACCTGTTGATTCCGGGCGAGCACATAATCACGCGCGACGCCAAGCGCAGGATCGAGGCGCTGCGCGAGCTGGTCGAGTCGGACTCGGGCGGCGGCGGATTCAAGCTCGCGATGGCCGACCTCGAGCATCGCGGCGCCGGAAACCTGCTCGGACGCGAGCAGTCGGGCGAAATAGCGGCGGTTGGCTTCGAGCTTTACACCGAGATGATGGAAGAGGCGATCCATGAGCTGCGCGGCGAGCCGCAGCGCCCGGAGTTCGAACCCGAGCTCAAGCTCGGCGTGCCGGCGTACGTCCCGGAGGCCTACGTCGCGGACGAGAACGAGCGCCTGGTGATCTACCGCAGATTCGCCCGGGCGGAGTCGGAAGCGGAGCTTGCGGAGTTGCGCGACGAGATGCGCGACCGCTTCGGCCCGGTGCCCACGCTGGTCGAGAACCTGGTTCAGGCGATGAACATAAGGCGCACGATGCGTGCGCTGATGGTGCTGTCGGCGATTCTCAAGGGCAACCAGCTCGAAATCAAATTCCATCCCGAGGCCCCGGTCGATACGGCGCGGCTTGCGAAGCTGGTCGACGCGAACCGAAAGCGCATGCGCCTTACGCCGTCTTTCCAGGTAATCGTAACGATGGAGCGCGTCGAGCCCGGCGAGTATACGAAGACGTTCGCGCAGGTCGAAGCCGTCTTGCAGGCATTGGCCGCCTGTGAGAATTTGGAGGCCTGGCCGGCGACGCGCGCAGCGGGGCCGGTCGTCAACTGAGGTCCATGGCTTCTATCCGAAACGTCCGTTTCGCGAGCGCCGGAGCCCTTGCCGCGGCGGCGCTTATGGCGCTGTTCCTGCCGGCGCGCGCGATCGCGCGCACGATTGACGAGGTCGTCGCCGACGTCGACAACAATCCGATCACGCTGCGCGACGTGCGCGCGCTCGGAGCGGCCGTCGGCAGCAAGCTCCCGGCCCAGGGCACTACTTCCGCGCCGAATTTCAAGGACGTGCTCAAGCAGACCATCGAGCAGAAGCTGCTCGAGCAGGAAGTCAAGAAGTACCAGAGCAAAATCGACTCGAGCCAGGTCGACGAATACATCCACCAAATCGAACAGTCGCGCGGTATCAACGATCAGCAGCTTCGCCAGATGCTGGCGCAGGACGGCGTGAGCTACGAAACGTTTCGCAAGCAGATCCGCCTCAACCTGGAAAAGACGTTGATGATCAGCCTGGAAGTGCGTCAGAAGATGCACGTTCCCGAGTCCGAGGTAAAGGCCTTCTACGAGGCGCACCAGGCCGATTTCGTGGTCAAGAAGGAGCGTTACAGGCTCGCGCAGATACTGATCGCCGTCCCACAGGACGCCACGCCGGAGCAGGTCGCGGCGGCGCGGGCGAAGGCCGAGATGGTGCGCAAGCAGGCGGCTGCGGGCCGGGACTTCGCGGCGCTCGCCCGCGAATATTCCGACGACGCCTCAAAGAGCCAGGGCGGCGAACTCGGCTACTTCGCGCCGGGCGAGATAATGGACCCGATCCTCAATGCGGTGAAACCGCTCAAGCCGGGCCAGATTTCGCCGGTGATCCACACCCAGTTCGGTTTTCACATCCTGAAGCTCGAGGAGCACCAGGTTCCGGGTCCGCTTCCGTTCGCGCAGGTGAAGGGCGCGATCCGCAACAGGCTCCTCGACCAGAAGACCCAGCAGCACGTGCGGCAATGGGTCGATACCCAGCTTGTCAAACAGCATTACGTTGAGACGCTCTACTAGACCGGTCGCACGACGAAATTCACCACCCCTCATCGCGGTGAGCATGGGGGATCCGAGCGGGATCGGTCCCGAAATAATCGTCAAGGCGGCGAGCGCCCTTGGGCAACGCGAAGCCGCGCGTATCGTCGTTATCGGCGACGCGGCGGTGATGCGTGAGAGCGCCGAACGAGTCGCCGGCGCGCCAAAAGTCTCCCAGTGGCGCGTGGGCGAACGGTTTCCGAAGGGGCTCGCCGTGCTGTCGACTGGCGAGCTTTCGCCCGAGGCGCGAGTGCCCGGACGGCCGACGGTCGCCGGCGGCGACGCGTCGTACCGCTACGTCGTCGCGGGTGCGAAGATGGCGCTTGCGGGTGAGGTGGATGCACTCGTCACGGCGCCAATCAGCAAGGAATGGTGGAATCGCGCGGGCCATCGCTACCCCGGCCATTCGGAGCTGCTGGCGAAACTCTCGCACACCCGTCTATGGAGAATGATGTTCGTCGGCGAACGGCTCAACGTGGCGCTGGTGACCGTGCACATGGGACTTGCGAAGGTCTCGAAGGCGCTTACCCGCCCGCGTGTGCTCGACACTATCCGCCTGCTCGCGCGGCACATGCGCGAGGACCGGGGCGTTGCGAATCCGCGCCTTGGCGTGCTCGGGTTCAATCCGCATGCGGGCGAGGGCGGACTGTTCGGCGACGAGGAGATACGGATTATCGAGCCCGCGCTCATGAGGGCGCGGGCCGAGGGAATCGACGCGTTCGGGCCGCTTGCGCCCGACACCGCCTTCATCCGCACTGACGGGCGCTTCGGTTTCGACGCGGCGGTCGCGATGTATCATGACCAGGGCCTGATAGCAGTGAAGACCCTGGAGTTCGAGCGCGCGGTGAACGTGACGCTGGGCCTTCCCTTTATAAGGACCTCGCCCGACCACGGCACCGCGTTCGCAATCGCGGGCCAGGGCAAGGCGAATCCGTCGAGCATCCTCGCCGCGATAGAATATGCCGCGCACGCGGTCGAGGTGCGGCGCGAGGCGCGGGCACGACGGAGCGCGGCGTAGGAAAACGATGGCCGATCGGCTGATAATCCGGGGCGCGCGCCAACACAATCTCAAGAACATCGATCTGGAGATTCCGCGCGACCGCCTGGTGGTGATAACCGGGCTTTCCGGCTCGGGCAAATCGTCGCTCGCTTTCGACACGATTTACGCCGAGGGACAGCGCCGCTACGTCGAGTCGCTCTCGGCCTATGCGCGGCAGTTCCTCGAGCAGATGGAGAAGCCGGACGTGGACTCGATCGAGGGGCTATCGCCCGCGATTTCGATTGAGCAGAAGACCACGTCGCATAACCCGCGCTCGACGGTCGGCACGATCACCGAAGTCTACGACTACCTGCGGCTCCTGTTCGCGCGCGTGGGCC
>JAJYMR010000013.1 GCA_021786815.1 Deltaproteobacteria bacterium | reverse complement strand
GGGCTTAAGCTCAAGGCCCTCGTTGTGCACGTCGCAGCGAACCGCGGCCGTGTGCGTCTGCGGGTCGATATCCGGGCTGATGCGGGTGATTGTCCCGCGGAACACCTGGTTGGGAAAAGCCGTGGTTACGGCTTGAAGCTCCTGTCCTTCGTGCACTCGCGCCAGGTCGTCCTCGTACACCTGCGCCGTAACCCAGACCTCGTTGAGCGTGCCGACGACAAAGAGCACGTCGCCCGGATTCACCTGCGAGCCGATCACCGCCTTGTTCTTGATGACGGTGCCGCTGATTGGCGAGCGGATCCAGACCCTCGGCTGCGGCGTCTGGAGCTTGAGGATGTCCGTGTCGTCCATCCCAAGAAGTTCGAGCTTGGTTTTCGCCGCCGTGACCATCGCCTTGGCAAGATTGCCTGTACCGGCCATCTGCGGCGCCTTGCTCAGACTGGCGGTGCTGAGCGACTGCAGATATTCCGCCTCAGCGGTCATGAAGTCAGGGCTGTATAGCTGGACGATCTTCTCGCCCTGGCGCACGCGGTCCCAGACCGCAATCGGCGAGGCTTCGATGCGGCCGGAGACGCGCGCCACGATCTTCGCGACCCGGCGGGTGTCGAAGGTGACCACGCCGTTGGCCACGAGCACGTCGGGAAGCGCGACTTTCCTTACCTCGGTGAAAGACATTCCCGGAATCTGCGAGGGTTTGATCGCGAGCAATGGCGGATGGCCGGGCCGGCGGATCAGCTGCGTCGTGAGGCGCGGCGCGGGCGCCGGTGCGGCAGCCGATTGACCCTGGCACCCCGCTGCTCCCATCGCGACGAACATTGTTACCGTCAATGCGGCCAGACGCAGTCGTATCACTTTGGTAAAGGCGCTCCGATCGCCTGCTCCAGCGCTACTCGGCCAGCCAGAAAGCGATTGGCCGCCTGCAGATAACTGAGGTTAGCATTGTAGCCGCGCCTTAGTGCGCCAGCCAGCGCGAGATAATCCACCTTTCCCGACTGATAGGCGATCAGCGAAACCTCGATATCCTGCCGCGAAAGCGGCACCAAGGAGTCCCGGTACAGCCCGGCGGTTTCGTACGCGAACTGCGTGGTGCGATAAATCGAGGTCACCATGGCCGCAGTCCGCGTGCGAACTGAACGCAGATCGTCTCGCGCCGCGTCGAGCGAATAGGCGGCCTGCTTCACATCCTCGTTCTGCCTGAGCCAGAAGAATACTGGCAAGTTGAACCCGATCATAAACCCATGGGTCTGGGTGTCCGTCGGGGAAGGTGCGAAGTTCGGCACGAGGTAATGGTTGAAGATGTAGGTAGCGGTGAAGTCTGGCAGATATTCCATGCGCGCAAGCTTGAGCGCGGTCTCCGAATTGCGCTCGCTCAGCGCCGCTTCGAGGATCTCCTGGCGAACCGCGGCCGCCTGTGCCACCAGCGTATCCACTCGCACCGTCAGAGGCTCGAGATGAAGCGTGCGGTCGAGGTCGAGCGGCGTGCCAGGAGGCCTGTCGAGCAACTGGTTGAGCACGGTCTCGTCGTTG
Organism: Deltaproteobacteria bacterium; assembly: GCA_021786815.1. GTDB lineage: Bacteria > Desulfobacterota > Binatia > Binatales > Binataceae > DTIX01. The sequence goes on along the minus strand of JAJYMR010000013.1, from coordinate 7,819 downwards.
GCCTCGGCTACGCGATTTTCACGCTCAGCCTGGCGCGCAGCGGCGAGATCGAACTCCGCGTTTATGAAATCGGCCTGCGTGACCTGGTTGGCCGCATACGCGACCTGCGTGACCTTGAGCACGCGCTGGAGGTTCGCCACGTTCTCGGCGCTGACCTGGGCGAGCGCTCCATCGAGCAGGATCTGGTAATAGGCGGCTTCCGTCGCCGCCCGAACGTCGCGAACCGTGGCAAGAAAAAACAGCCGCGCTATTTCGGCGTTGCGCCGCGCAACGTCGGTTTGCAGCATCGCCTTGCCCGGAAACTGAAACGACTCGCTAAGCTGGAAGGACTGCTCCGACGGCGGACCGATCGGATTGACCGGGCTGTCGCCATTAAGGAACGAGAAGACCGGATCGTTGGGCGCATAGGCCTGCTTGATGGAGTGAACTGCGGCAAGGTAGCGGTTGCGTGCGGCGCGTACTCGCGGATTCGCTTCGATCGCGAGTTCGACCAGTTGGCTCGCTCCAAGCGGTCTCGCCCGAGCGTAAGACGGCATCGCGGCCGCGATCGCAAAGACCAGAACCCCAACCAGCTTCTTCACCTGCATCTAAATTCCCCCCAGCCACGCCTGTTGTACGGCTACTGCCCGCACATCGGGTCAGCGCAGGATAAGACGCGGGCAGGTCTGGATAATTAAACTAAGGTTGGGGCTGCCAGTGGAAGGGGCCGCAGCCGGGGGCCTGGCGTCATCGGCGCGCCGGGTCCGAACAGGAGCCCGGTCCCGGCGCGTCGGCATTTTCCTACTTGCTTGCGGTCTTTTGCGTCGCCTGCTGCTGGAGATGGCGCACGAACAGCACCACCTGCCATCGCTCGTGCGACGACATGATATCGTAATACGGCGGCATCGCGATTCCGCCGTTGCGGATGGTTCCGTAGATGTAGCCGTCGGGCAGCGCCTTGCTGAGGCCCATCGCGAGATCAGCTGGCGGAGTCCGGAGCAGATGCGCCACGGGCCCCTTGCCTCTGCCGTTGTCCCCGTGACACGGCGCGCAATCGGTCATGAACAGGAACTCGCCATGCTTGAGGTTGGCGGGTGTCGGCTGGAGCGGGCTTTTGAGGTGAACGGTCATCGCCTCGCGCGTCATCGGCGGAAGGCCGCCCTTCACCGGCATCGTGCCGCTCGGCATCACGCGCGGCGCGACTTCCAGCGGCTGAAGCGCCGGGCCGCGGTACATATCGATGCTCCAGGGGAAGGACCATGCCGCAGGCGCCGCAGCCGTGAAGGCCAAGGCCGCCAAGGCTCCGGCGAACAGGTATCGAACGGGCAGGCGAAAGCGTTTACGCAATTTCCCGACTCCGGAAGTTACTTCTCAACAGTTAGATAACCCACCATCCCGGCGTCTTCATGCGGCACGCAGAAGTACTTGTATTGACCGGGCACCGTGAAGGTATAGCTGAACTTTCCGCCCGGGGGAATAAAACCGGAGTCGAAAGGCTTCGCGCCCTTGGGAAGCTCAACGTCTTTCGGATTCCGCGCGTTCTGCACGTTGGTGGAAACGTCGTGAACGGTCGTCCCCTTGTTCACCCACTCAACAGTCTGGCCGACTTTTATCTTGGCCTTGTTGGGATGATAGAAAGGCGCTTCGTCCTTCATCGTCACTACCAGCGCGGGCTTGGCGTCAGCGGCGCGAGCCGGGGCGACCGGGCCAGCGATCTCCGCAGCCAGAACCAGCGCGGCGCTCACGCAAAGGCCGAGCAATGCGCGCCTTGCGCCCATGCGATGCGGGTCTGAGGAAGAACCGGCGGATCTCAGCATTTTCGTCCTCGAAGTCGTGAAATTCGATGTCAGCGAACGGCGAACCGCTTCCATTTCCTCTCAAGTGAGATGGAACCTAATAACGGATCTGCGGCAACATTCGCAATACTGATGACAGTTTAGCCTTTTCCCTGGCGATTACAACCAAAACGAAGAGCGGGGAAACCGCTTGTCCGGCTTCCCCGCTCCGCAATTATGAACAGTCTTCGAGTTCGCCCGCTCAGGCCGCTTTCGCAAGCGGCCGCGACCTGAACTCGAGCCCGCGCGTGCCCGCGTCAACCTCGACCCGCGAGCTGTCGCGCACTTCGCCCGCGAGGAGCTTTCGCCCGAGCGCCGTCTCCAGTTCGCGCTGGATGAGCCGGCGCAGCGGCCGCGCTCCATACGACGGATCGTAGCCATGCTCGGCGAAGTACTGGCGAGCCTTGTCGGTCAGTTCAAGCTCGATCTTGCGTTCCTCCAGGCGACGGCGCAGCCGCTCGACCTGGATATCGACGATCCGCTTCAACTCGTCGCGCGTCAGCGGATGGAACACCACGATCTCGTCGACCCGGTTGAGGAACTCGGGACGGAAGCTCTGCCTGAGCACGTCGAGACATTGCGCCTTCATCTTCTCGTAATCCTGACCCTTGAAGCCCAGGATTAGCTGGCTTGCGATATTCGAGGTCATGATCACGACCGTGTTCTTGAAATCGACCGTGCGGCCCTGCCCGTCGGTGAGCCGCCCGTCGTCGAGCAACTGGAGCAGGATATTGAACACGTCGTGATGGGCCTTCTCGATCTCGTCGAACAGGATGACCGAGTACGGGCGGCGCCGGACCGCTTCGGTCAACTGTCCCCCCTCCTCGTAGCCGACGTAACCTGGAGGCGCTCCGACCAGGCGGGAAACCGTGTGCTTCTCCATGTACTCCGACATGTCGATCCGCACCATCGCGCCCTCGTCGTCGAACAGGAACTCGGCAAGCGCGCGGGCAAGCTCGGTCTTGCCGACGCCGGTCGGTCCCAGAAAGATGAACGAGCCGATTGGGCGGTTGGGATCCTTTAGTCCGGCGCGCGCGCGAATCACCGCGTCGGCGACCGCCGACACGGCCTCGTCCTGGCCAACGACGCGCTTGTGCAGATGCTCCTCCAGTTGGGCGAGTTTCTGCACCTCGCCTTCCATCAGGCGCGAGACGGGAATCCCGGTCCATCGCGCGACGACTTCGGCGATATCGTCTTCGTCAACCTCTTCCTTGATGAGCCGTTCGGCGCCGCCCGACTTTTCCTGGACCTTCTTTTCCTCGGCGGCAAGCTGCTTTTCGAGCTCCGCAAGTTTGCCGTACTGAAGCTCGGCGACCTTGTTCAGGTCGTACTCGCGCTTGGCCTTTTCGATCTGAAGCCGCGTCTCTTCGATCCGGCTCTTGAGCGTCGAGAGGCGTTCGAGCGCGCCTTTCTCGGCCTCCCACTGCGCCTTCAGCCTGTCGCGATTCTCGACCGCTTCCTTCAGCTCCTTTTCGAGCCGTTCGAGCCGCTCGCGCGAGGCTGGGTCGGTCTCGCGCTTGAGCGCCTCGCGTTCGATCTCGAGCTGCATCACGCGCCGATTGATCTCGTCGAGTTCAACCGGCATCGACTCCTTCTCCGTGCGCAGCTTGGCCGCCGCCTCGTCGACCAGGTCGATCGCCTTGTCGGGCAGGAAGCGGTCGGTGATGTAGCGCTTGGAGAGCATCGCGGCCGTCACCAGCGCGGAGTCCTTGATCCGGATTCCGTGATGCACCTCGTAGCGTTCCTTGAGCCCGCGCAGGATCGAGATCGTGTCCTCGACGCTCGGCTCGTCAACCATCACGGGCTGAAAGCGCCGTTCGAGCGCCGCGTCCTTCTCGATATATTTGCGATACTCATCCAGCGTGGTCGCGCCGATACAATGCAATTCGCCGCGCGCCAGCATGGGCTTGAGCAGGTTCGACGCATCCATCGAACCCTCGGCCCTGCCGGCGCCGACGACAGTATGCAACTCGTCGATGAACAGGATTATCTCGCCCGAGGCTTCCTGGATTTCCTTGAGCACCGCCTTCAGGCGCTCTTCGAACTCGCCGCGGAACTTGGCGCCCGCTATCAGTGCGCCCATGTCAAGCGCAACGATACGCCGGTCCTTGAGTCCTTCGGGCACGTCGCCGCGTACGATACGCTGCGCGAGGCCTTCGACGATCGCGGTCTTGCCGACGCCCGGCTCGCCGATGAGGACCGGGTTGTTCTTGGTCCTGCGCGAGAGCACCTGGACCACGCGGCGGATTTCCTCGTCGCGTCCGATTACGGGATCGACCTTGCCCTGCGATGCGAGCTTGGTCAGGTCGCGCCCGTAGCGTTCGAGCGCCTGGTAGGTCGCCTCGGGATTCGGCGAAGTGATTCGCTGGCTTCCGCGCACCTTCTTGAGCGCGTCCATCAGCTTGTCATGCGTAAGCCCCGCTTCGCGCAGAATTTTCGACGTGGCTCCGGTTTCGTCCAAGGCCGCGATAAGCACGTGTTCGACGGATACATATTCGTCGCTTAACTTTTGCGCTTCCTGTTCGGCGCGGGCGAGCACGCGGCCAAGCCGCTGGGTCATATAGATCTGACCCTGGCTGGCACCCGGTCCGCTCACCTGCGGAATTTTCTTGAGCTCGTCGTCGAATTTACGCCGCACCGAGGCGACATCGACGCCCGCAAGCTTGAGCACCGACGCCGCTATGCCGGCGTCATCCTCGAGCATCGCGGAAACGACGTGCTCGACCTCAACTGCCTGGTTTCCGGCGCCAAGGGCCTTGTTCTGGGCGCGTCCGAGCGCCTCTTGCAGCTTTTCAGTAAGCCGATTTGGGTCCATCAACCATCAAACCTCGTACTGAAAAGTAACCACGAACCGCATCTCAGCAAGGTTTGAGACGTTCTGGGCAGCCACCGACGGCGCCATTGACCAGATACGCGCGGCCGACGGTACGTCGGCGGACGCCTGGAATAACGGGGTGACGATGGGGAACCGCGGGCCGCTCACAGGGAGGCATCGGTCCCGAGCATTGTCGGATCGTAGCCGATACGTGCGACTCCGGCCGTGAGAGGTGCGCGCGGGCTATCCCGACGACGCGCCGCCGACGCCGTAGCGGCGCCTCACGGCGTGGCTGGCGATGCGCCGTTGCTCTGGACGGCGGGGCCTTCGGCGGGTGCGTCGGGCGTCTTTTCCACCTGCACGTTCTCGATCGTGTCCTCGGGGCTGTAGAAGACGTGGTAGAGCGTGAGCTTTTTCTCCGCCATATGGAGCCGCGCCTGGCGAACCGCCACCGAGGTCCCCATCGATAGCACCGCCATCGCGACGTTGCGCGGACGAATCTGCGGATCGACGAACTTGGTTCCGTCGGGATAGAAGGCGTAAACGTCCTCGACCTGCCCGTTATCGGTCTTTTGCGAACCGTTCGGCTCTCCGAACGCCGCGACCACCCGGCTCCTCGGCGTGCCGACCTTCAGAACCTCGGGATTGTAATGGACCGACGAGTTCTTCATCGTCACGCTTTGCTCTATCGCGGTCGGTCCGTAATTGGTCGCAGGCGTGGTCGGCTGAAACCGCGCGCATCCGCCGATCACGATCGCTATCAACGCAAGTCCGAAGGCCTTCATGCTAACCGCCTCCTTTGCGCCCGTACGCAGGCCGACAGTGTAATCCGTTGCCGCAGCTAAAACGACCTGAGCATCGCTGTTCCACGACCGCTCAATTGTCGCCGGCGTTAGCCGTTGCGAGCACGATTTGCTAAGAACCTTCACAGGTTTTTCGATTGCGGAGAGAGAGACGATGCGCGTAAGCCTTAACGTCAACGGGCAGCGGCGCGAGGACGACATCGAGCCTCGCACGCTCCTGGTTCATTACCTGCGCGAGGTCGCCGGGCTGACCGGCACGCACGTCGGATGCGAGACTTCGCTATGCGGCGCATGCACGGTCCTGATGAACGGCCGCGCGGTGAAATCATGCACCGTGCTCGCGGCTCAGGCCGACGGCGCCCAGATAACCACGGTCGAGGGCCTCGCCAGGGACGGCAACCTTCATCCCGTGCAGGAGGGCTTCTGGGAAGAGCACGGACTCCAGTGCGGATACTGTACTCCCGGGATGATAATGATGGCGACCGACCTGCTCAGCCGTAACCCCGACCCGAGCGAAGCGGAAATCCGCGCCGCGCTCGAGGGCAACCTCTGCCGATGCACCGGTTACCAGCATATCGTCAATGCGGTGCGTTACGCGGCCAACAAGATGCGCGCGTCCAAGGGCGCCTGACCACACGCACTCCCAGGAGGGACGCCAATCATGCCAGTTATTCCGAAGTTCGTCGGTGAACGAATCAAGCGCCGCGAAGATCCGCGGCTTGTCTCCGGCACCGGCACCTATGTCGACGACGTCAAGCTCGTCGGGATGGTGTCAGCGGCAATTCTTCGAAGCCCTTACCCGCACGCGAAGATAAACTCGATCGACGCGAGCAAGGCGCGCGCCGCCGACGGCGTCGTCGCGGTGCTCACGGGCGACGACCTGAAGGACAAAATCGGCTCCGTGCCCTGCGTCGCTCCCGCTGAGCGTGTCCCGTTCCATCCCGTGCTCGCCCAGGGCAAAGTCCGCTTCGTGGGCGAGCCGGTCGCGGTCGTGGTCGCGTCCAATCCCTACAAGGCGCAGGACGCGCTCGACCTGCTCGATATGGACTTTGACCCGCTCGACGCGGTGGTCGATCCCGAGAAGGCTTTCGACAAGGACGCGCCGATTATCCACGAGGAGTTCGGCACCAACCTCTGCGCGCGCAGCGAAGTGCCGAATCCGCAGGTGGACGAGGCGATGCGCAAGGCCGACAAGGTGATCAAGTTCCGCCTCGTCAACCAGCGGCTTGCGCCCGCGCCGATGGAGCCGCGCGGCGTGGTCGCCCAGTGGCATCCGGGGCTGAAGCAGCTCACGGTCTGGTCGTCCACGCAGATTCCGCATCTTCTGCGCTCGCAACTGGCCGAGATGCTGAAGCTCGGCGAGAACCATATCCGCGTGATCGCACCTGAAGTCGGCGGCGGGTTCGGATGCAAGCTCAACGTCTATCCCGAAGAGGCGCTGATCGCGTACCTCGCGATGACGCTGAACCGGCCCGTCAAATGGATCGAGCGCCGGCGCGAGAACCTCTCGGCGACGACCCACGGCCGCGATCAAATTACCTACCTTGAAGTCGCGGCAAAAAAGGACGGCGAAGTCCTGGGTATCAAGGCGAGCTTCGTCTGCGATATGGGCGCCTACCTGCATCTGCTCACGCCCGCGATCCCGGGATTCTCGGGCCTGATGATGACCGGGTGCTACAAAATTCCGGCACTCGCGTTCGAGCAGAGGTTCGCTTTCACGAACAAGATGTCCACCGACGCGTACCGCGGTGCGGGACGTCCCGAGGCCGCGTATATTGCGGAGCGCGTGATGGATATGGTCGCCGGGGAATTCGGACTCGACCCGGCCGACGTCCGGCGCAAGAACTTCATCCCCAAGGAGGCGTTTCCCGCGCCTACCGCCGGCGGCCTCGTTTACGACTCGGGCGATTACAACCTTGCGCTCGACAAGGCGCTCGAGATGGTCGATTACAAGAAGACCCGCGCCGAGCAGGAAGCCGCTCGCAAGCAAGGCCGGCTTGTCGGAATCGGCATCGCCTCGTACGTCGAAATCTGCGGTATCGGCCCCTCCGCGCTGCTTCCGCCCAAACTCAAGGGAGGTGGATGGGAGAGCGCGACGGTCAGGATGGAGCCTGACTCCAAGGTCACGGTGCTGACCGGCGTCTCGCCGCACGGCCAGGGCCAGGAAACCACCTTCGCGCAGCTCGTCGCCGACTCCTTCGGCATCGATATCGACGACGTGGTCGTGGTCCATGGCGATACCGCGCAGGTGCAGTACGGTATTGGCACGTTCGGGAGCCGGGGCACCACGGTGGGCGGACCGGCCCTGATGCTCACGGTGCAGAAGCTTCAGGACAAGATGAAGAAAATCGCTTCCACCATGATGGAAGTGCCGCCCGACCAGCTCG